>CAYWBO010000021.1:2718-36191 GCA_964456625.1 uncultured Lentimicrobiaceae bacterium
GTCCTTGCGAGGAGGCGACTCCCGATCTATCGGGAAAGCAATCTGTGCCTTAGTGAGGCTCTTTGGACGCCGCAAAGAAAGGAAAGAGAAAGCTGAATGCAGATCGTCTCATAAGCGGACACGAGACCGGGTGAGAATGACCGGGATATTCTATTTCTATAATCAAGACCCTCACGTCCTCCGATAAATCGGACTCCTCAGGGCTAAACGCATTTATTTATTTTTTCTTTCCTCTTAATCCTGTTATATGATGACTTTTTTACCCTCTTTTTGTCAACCTATTTCAGGACAAGACACTGAACTTTTAACCCACCCCTCCGCCTCCCGACAGGTCGGGACAGGCGCTCCGGGGAGGGGAACTGAACGCGACTTCAGAACTAATAAATCAGCCAATAAATACCTCTGATCCCCTTTTGGAAGGGGTGTAGGGGTAGGTCAATAAAAAACCTATTTATTGGCTGATTTTAGGAAATACTGACGGTTATGCGCCAACGAGTTCGTGGACGACGGCAGCCGCCTTTTCGGAAGCGCCGCCGGTTCCCAGCATTTCGACAAGCAGCTGGTAGTCCGACAAGATCCGGTTTCTCTGATCGGAACCCGGCAGGACCTTTTTTAATTCTTCCTTCATTGCCTCTGTGGTGCAATCCTCCTGCAGCAGTTCCCGCACCACTTCCCGGTCCATGATGAGGTTGACCAGGGAGATGTATTTCACGTTCACCAGCTTTTTGGCGATGGCAAAAGAGACCGCCCCGGCTTTGTAGCAAACCACCTGCGGCACATTCAGCAGCGCCGTTTCCAGCGTCGCGGTGCCTGAGGTTACCAGTGCCGCTTCGGCTGTCCGAAGTACCGTGTGCGTCTGGTTGAACACGATTTTGACGTTTTCGTTGGACGGATAAATGTCTTTGGGTACCGAATTGACCCCTGCGATCACAAACTGATAGCCGGGGAAATCGGGAACCAGCTCCAGCATGGGTTTCAGCATCCGTTGGATCTCCTGAACCCGGCTTCCCGGAAGCAGGGCGATCACAGGCCTTTCATCCAGCTTGTTCTCTTTGATGAAATGTGCGCGGGAGATCATCTTTTCATCGTCCAGTTCATCCAGCAGCGGGTTGCCGACAAAGTCGACATCGCAATCAAAACGGGCATAAAATTCTTTTTCGAACGGCAGGATCACCATCATCCGGTCCACATATTTTTTGATGGTTTTCACACGTCCCTGCTTCCAGGCCCAGACGGTGGGAGAGATATAATAGGCTACTTTCAGCCCCTGTTGCGAAGCGAATTTCGCCATGCGCAGGTTGAAACCGGGATAATCGATAAAAACCACCACATCCGGATGATAAGCGACGAGTTCCTTCTTGCAAAAAGCGATGTTTCCCAGAATGGTACGCAGGTTGAGAAGCACTTCGGCAAATCCCATGAAGGCCAGGTCGCGGTAATGTTTGACAAGCGTGCCGCCCTGAGCCTGCATTTTGTCGCCGCCCCAGAAGCGGAATTCGGCATCCGGATCGTTCATCCTGATGGCCTGCATGAGCTTTGAACCATGCAGGTCTCCAGAGGCTTCGCCGGCGATAAGGTAATACTTCATGAGGCTTTCGGGTCTGTTTACAACCGGTGATAATAAACGACAAAGAAAAGTATGACGTAGATCAGGGTCATGAGCATGATCCCTTTGGCCGTTTTATCACTCTTCAAATTTAAAAAATAGATTCGTAAAAGGATCAGGTTGCCGACGATGCTCAGCAAATAGATGTTTTGCGGCTGGTGTAACCCATGCCAGATTCCGGTGCTTTTCATCAACAGGTCGAGCAACCAGAAAAAGCCTAAAACCGGAAACGGAGTAAGCGCACCGAGGCCAAGGCCGAAAAGGAAATTGTTTTTCTTGAAATACTGAAGCATGGTCTAGAATTTTATTTTATCCAACAGGGTTTGAGCGGTAAAATCAACCTGGACGGGTACCACGGCCACGTAGTTTTCGGCCATCGCTTTTTCGTCGGTATCCGGTCGCGGGTCACCGTTCTGGAAAACGCCTCCCATCCAGTAATACGTTCTGCCGTAGGGATCGGCGCGTTTTTCAAATTCCTCCACCCACCGTGCTTTGGCCTGCCTTACGGTACGGATGCCTTTGATGGGCTGATCGGAGATTTTGGGGATGTTCACATTCAGACAAACGCCTTCAGGCAAACCCTGTTCCAGCACCTTGCGGGTGATGGTGTCCACAAAGGGAGCGACATGACTGAAATCGGCGTTGGGGCTGAAATCGTCCAGCGAGAAGCCGATGGACGGGATGCCGTCGATGGCCCCTTCGAGTGCTGCTGCCATGGTTCCCGAATACACGATGTTGATGGCCGCATTGGAACCATGGTTGATCCCGGAAACGATCAGATCGGGTTTTCGCGACAACAACGCATGTTTGCCCAGTTTGACATTGTCGGCAGGCGTGCCGTTGGTGATAAATTCCTGGTAACCCGGTTCTTCTTTGATGAGTCGCGGCATCAACGGGCTTTTGGTAGTCACCGCGTGGCCCATGCCCGACATCACCTGCTCGGAAGCGATCACGGCCACATCGCCGATGGGCCGCATGATCTCGATCAGTTTGCGCAGTCCGGGTGCGTGAATGCTATCGTCGTTGGTAATTAAGATAAGTGGTTTATTGTTCATTTTTTTCGTTGCTGTTAAGATTTGTGACGCCCGCCGAAATAATAAATTTCATGACTTCCATCGAAGGCGCCTGAATGAGTTTTACATTTTCAGCGGGAACGATATAAAGGTTTCCGGACCAGGCATAAGCGTGGGGCAGATAAACGGCCACTTTTTCACCGGGAATGCCCAGTGCTTCCAGGCTGCGGTTGGTAATATATCCCACGCGCTCCACATCCCATTCCTTGCTCATCTTTACCAAAACCGGTTCTTTAAAACTTCTTTTCTGACCTACAAAAGCGGAGATCAGATCTTTGGTCGAGGTGTAAAGGATCTTGATCAAAGGGGTCTTTGCCATCAGTTCGTCAAAATAGTTGACGACGGGCCTGAATACGATGGTGGAACCCAACAGTCCCACCAGGCTGATCACGACGATGAGAAGGACCAGGCCTAACCCCGGGATGTTCTTGCCGATAACTTGCTTGATAGGGTCTGTCAGTAAATTGTCAATCAGTTCGAAAATGCTGTAAATAACCCAAACGGTTACCGTGATCGGAACGAGAAACAAAAGCCCCTGTAAAAAGGAGTTTATCAGTTTTTTAGTGATCTTTTGGAACATGATCTTTTTGGATTTAGTAAATGTAGCATGGTCTTAAAGCCTGGATAAATTTCCGTTTTGACGGTTTGTGCTGAAACGGAAATCACTCGTAGCTTTTATTTTGCAAATATACAATGAGTTTCCTTTGATGGTTCTAAAATGAAAGCGGCGCCGTGAATTTAATGAAGGATTAACATGGCGAAGTTGGAGCTTAGAGTGTCTTAAGTGAGTTAAAGTGAAGTTAAGTGACTAAAGTTGTCGGTCTCCAACTTTACGGCCTTAATTAACTTAAGCCACTTTATTAACTTGAGTCACTTTATTAACTCTTTTTTATCCCAGAAACAGGCTCAGCTCATCAAAAAGGCGATGTGTGGGCAGGCCCATCACATTAAAATAGGATCCCTCGATTTTGTAAATGGCCACGTGGCCGATCCATTCCTGGATGCCGTAAGCGCCGGCTTTATCGTAAGGCTTGTAATTTTCGATGTAATAATCGATCTCTGCATCCGAAAGTTCTTTGAAATAGACTTCAGTGGTAGAGAAGAAGCTATGGAAGCGATCTTTGATCCGCAAGGTCATTCCCGTGATCACTTCGTGGTGGGTGCCTGAAAGTTTCCGGAGGATATCCACAGCCTGTTGCTTGTCGTGGGGCTTTCCCAGAATCTCACCTTTGACGGCGACGATCGTATCGGCAGTGATCAGCAGCGTGTTGTCTTTCAGGTCCTCATTTTGAAAGGCTTTGCTTTTTAGCTCGCTGAGAAATACAGCGCCTTCGGCAGGGGTGAAGTGGTCGGGGAAACGCTCTTTTACTTTTCGCGATTCCACCCGGAATTCAAGTCCCATTTCTTTCAGGAGATGCTTTCTGCGCGGCGAGCCTGAAGCCAGCACAATGTCATAATTTTTTAAGGTATCGAGGATCATCAGAATTCAAAATAAAACAAAATCATGGATAGGATGCCTGCCAGCATCAGCAGCTTGATGAACACAGAGAGCTTGCTGAAATGCATTCTTTCTTTTGCCCGGCGGATTTTGATGATCACCACTGCAAAAAGGATGTCGATGAGGATGAAATAAAAAACCAGCAGGAAATATCCTTTCTGAAAGAAAAACCACTGGAATCCGAAAGCCGTCAACAAACCGACCGCTCCGACTGCCAGGGCCAGAATTTTGGAATTTTGAATACCGTATGCCACGGCAAAGGTACGGCATCCTGTTTTTTCGTCTCCCTCCACATCTTCAATGTCTTTGACCACCTCGCGCAGCATGCTGACAAGAAAAGCAAAAGCCATATAAATAAGAACCACCGTATACACGACATGCAGCCCCACGGGGTCTATCGTCAGCGAAACGTTTCCCTGTTGTAACGCAAACAGCTCATACAGAAAAACCAGTCCGAAAGAAAGTGCACTCAGGAAAGCAACCACCAGGTTCCCTGTCAGCGGCTGGCCCTTGTAAGCTGTGGCATAAAACCATAACAATCCTGCCGTCAGCAGAAAGATCAGCGAGAAATCCATTTTATGAAGCATCACCGAAACTACGGTTCCGCTGATAACGCCGGCAACTGCAAAAAAACCATACAGGAGGTAGGCCTGGTTCACTGTAAAAGTGACTCCGATGCTGTTTTTCCCGGGTTTGTTGATCCTGTCGGCAGCCATGTCTTTGATGTCGTTGATGATGTATCCGCCGATGGCGGTAAATATCACAGCGATGGCCAGCAGGATGAATTCCGTCAGGGTCAACCCTTCATTTCCAAACCGCAGACCCAGTCCCGGCCTGATGATAAACCAGAGCAGGAAGGCCATACTCATTAAAATGATGATTAAATTGGGCCAGCGGACGAGTTTGAAAAAGGATTTTATCATCTTTGATGGATTATGTAAATAATTTATGTTGTTACCAGGTAAAAGCTTCCGGCGTAAGCCAGTTACCCTGGACTTTCATCACCTGCTCGATGATGTCGCGTACGCAGCCTTCACCACCTTTTCTGTCCGAAATGTAAACAGAAATATTTCTCACTTCTTCTGCTGCATCCAAAGGACATACCGGAACGCCGGCTTTTTTCATCACCGGGATGTCGGGAATGTCATCGCCCATGTAAAGTACTTCCTCATCGGTGAGACCCTTTTCTTTCAGGTAATTTTCGTAAACCTCCAGCTTGTTTTTCACACCGGTAAAGGCATCTTTAATATTAAGAGACTCGAATCGGTTATCCATAGAAGGTGAAAAACCACCCGAAATAATGACCACATTATACCCCATTTTTACTGCCAGTTGCAGGATATAACCATCGCGGACGTTGGCATTACGCAACGGCGGGCCTTCGTGTTGAAGGATGACTTTTCCGTCGGTCATGACTCCGTCATAATCAAAAATCAGGGTGGTGATCCCGGACAAAAGCTCTTTATAATTTGTCATGATATTTGTTTAAAATTTGATGGTTGAATAACTGATATATCTTGAGTAACTCCGGATGATTTTCCAGCATTCCGGAATGATTTTTAATCGTGTTTAAATCGTGGCGGCGGGCAGGCCCGGTTTGCGCGTCATCGGGTTTCAGGTCCTTCATTTTGGCTGCGGTTTCCTGCAGCAGCGGCAACAAGATTTCAAAATCCAGATTCTTTTCTTTCAGCAACTTCTCTGCCGCGGCATACAAATGATTCGGAAAATTGTTGACAAACACAGCGGCCAAATGAATTTGTTTCCGGTCCATCGAATGAATGTACTGTACGGAACCGCTTAATCTTCCGGCGAGGTCGAACAACTGACGCTGTGTTTCTTCCTTATTTCCTTCAATACAAAAAGGAACACGGCTGATGTCGACTTGCCGGTCTTTAGAAAAAGACTGCAAAGGATAAAAGACGCCGAAATTTTCAAATTTTTCCAGCGCCTGCATTCCGACCATGCCGGAAGTGTGCGCCACAATACCCGAAACCGATTTCATTTCATCAACGATGTTCCTGATTTTATCGTCTGAAACGGAGATCAGATAAAGGTCGGCATCGGGATTGATGTCTGAAATCCTGTGGACCGCCTGGCTGTCTGTCATCTCCGCAAGGGTGCCGGCATGCTCAGGATTGGGCGAATAAATTTGCAGGATTTGCACCCCAACTCCGCGTAAAGCCAATGAAAGATGCGTGGCAACGTTGCCCGAACCCAGCAAAACAACCGATGTTATCTTTTTTTGCAACTTCACTTTTCGAACATTTCTCTGACGTCTTTCTTCAGGTAAGCCAGGGCTTTTTCCACGGGATCTGATTCTTTTTCAAAGCCGGAAACCAGGATTGCCTGTGCCAGATCGGCGGCATTGGCTTTCGGGCCTGCTTTGATGCTGGTCTGGTTGATCGTTTGGAGGATGTTTTCTTTTGCGGCTTTGGTGAGCTCCCAGGCATAATCGGAAATGTAGATCTGTTGGGACAGATTGTGTTCAAATTCCTCACGAATGGTTTGTTGAAGTGATTTCAGCAATGAGGATCCGCTTTGTCCCGGTGATAAAATACGGGGAATGAGGTTGGGCGGATTGATGCGCTCCAGAAAAAGCGTCATGCGTTCATAAGCCTGAAGTCTGGCATTGAGAATGGCTTTCATACTTTCGGCTTTGCCTTCGTGTTGGATTTTAATCCGCGACAGCTCCTGTTCTTTCTTTAAGAAATCCATGTGCTTCAGGTTATACCGGGTAAATTCCTTCATCATCAGGTAAACGAGAAATACCAGAATGATGGATGGAACGGCGTATTTGGTGATTTCCAGCAAAGAAGATATCATTTGTTTGCATGTTGAATTATCTACAAAATAACAACATATTTTTTAATGAAAGTACCGTTTTGTGATTTGCTAAAAGCCGGAATGAAATTTCAAAGGCTTGATGCATCGGAAACAGGGATTGAAAAGCCAGGCTTTTTTGCTAAAAATCGTTCTAAATTTGTGCTTTTCATCCATGTCCTGAAGGGCGGTTTACGCTATGAATTAGTAAGAATTATTACCTTTGCCCATTTAAAAATAATGGACAAGTGAACGAGAACATAATTTCAAAACGTATCAGGGATATTTCTATGTCGGCAACGCTGGAAATGACCAGGAAAAGCAGGGAACTAAAAGCCGCCGGAATTGATGTTATCAACCTAAGCATTGGCGAACCTGATTTTGATACCCCGGGCCCCGTGAAGGAAGCTGCTGTAAGGGCCATCGAGCAGAACATTACACACTATCCTCCCATTGCAGGATTCAAAGAACTTCAGGTGGCGATCACCGAAAAGCTCAAAAGAGATAATGACGTGGATTATGAGCCGGGCCAAATTGTGGTCTCCAATGGCGCCAAGCAGTCTCTCGCCAACATCTTTCTGTCGATTTTGGATCCCGGAGATGAGGTGATCATGGCCGCCCCTTACTGGGTGTCTTATGCCGACATCATCAAACTGGCGGGAGGAAAAGTAGTTTCTGTCCATACCAGCATTGCCGATGATTTCAAGCTACAGCCCGAGCAGCTTGCTGCCGCAATCTCCAAAAATACAAAGGCTTTTCTGTTTAACTCGCCGTCGAATCCGACGGGGATGGTATACAGTGAAAAGGAAATCGCTGCGTTGGTGGATGTTTTGAAAAATTATCCCGACATCATGATCGTGTCGGATGAGATCTACGAGCACATCAACTACACCGGAATGCATGTCAGCATTGCATCATTCCCGGAAATAAAAGATCAGGTGGTGGTGGTAAACGGTGTTTCGAAATGTTATGCCATGACGGGCTGGCGCATCGGATATATGGCAGCGCCGAAATTCCTGGCGGAGGCCTGCATCAAACTCCAGGGACAATATACGTCCGGAGCCGGCACCATTTCTCAGATGGCAGCGATGGCTGCCATCAAAAACCCGCCACAGGATTCCGAATACATTCACATTATGGTGAGTGCTTTCAAGGATCGGCGTGACCTGCTGGTTGAAAAACTGAACCAAATCCAGGGGATGATCACTTATGTGCCGGAAGGTGCATTTTATTTATTCCCGGATGTGCGTTATTTTTACGGCAAAAAATGGGGGCGTTACGAAATCAACAGCAGCAGCGACCTGAGCATGTATTTGCTGAATGAAGCTCATGTTGCGGTTGCTCCCGGTGAAGCTTTCGGCGACCCGAACGGTATCAGGATTTCCTATGCTACGTCTTCTGATCTGATCGAAAAAGCGGTGGACCGGATGAAGGAAGCACTGGAACAACTGCAATAAAAATTTGAAATAAAGAAAATGAATTTAAACCGGCAAACACTTACGGAGCTTTTCAAGGCCTTTGCTGACAAAAAGGTGCTGGTGATCGGTGATATCATGGTAGACTCTTATGTCTGGGGGAAAGTAGAACGAATTTCTCCCGAAGCGCCGGTTCCGGTAGTATCGGTAGAAAACAGGGAAGAAAGGCTGGGAGGCGCGGCGAATGTGGCGCTGAACCTGCAATCGCTGGGAGCGGAAACGTTGTTGTGTTCCGTAATCGGGGCAGATCGCCGTGGTCAGGACCTGATGCAGTTGATGAAGCGGGCAGGTCTGGATCCTGTGGGGATCATCGAAAGCGGAGAAAGGAAGACAACGGTAAAATCCAGAATTATTGGAAATAATGCACAGTTGCTTCGCGTGGATGAAGAATCTACCCATATTTTAAACGACTTTGTTTTTAAACAACTGTCCGGGAAGATTGAACAGATTCTGGAAGACCGGAAAATTGATGCGATTATTTTTCAGGATTACGACAAAGGGGTGATCTCGCCGGCGCTCATCGATTTTGTAAACGAAAAAGCAGGGGCACGGAAGATCCCGGTGATGGTGGATCCCAAAAAGAGAAATTTCCTGGCATACCACAATGTCACTTTGATTAAGCCTAATTTGAAAGAAATCAAGGACGGCCTCAATCTGAATTTTGTTCCCGCTGATCCGGAAAGCATCCGCGACGCTTCCAAAAAGCTGCAGGAGCAATTAAATGCTTCCATGATCCTGAACACACTGTCGGAAAAAGGGGTGTATATTTTGTGGAAAGAAAATGGAACCCAAAAAGAGAAACTGGTACCGGCACACCGCAGGAATGTGGCCGATGTTTCGGGCGCCGGCGACACCGTCATCAGTGTGGCTGCCCTTTGCGTTTCTCACGGACTGCATCCTGAAGATACCGCGCAGCTCTCTAATCTGGCGGGGGGGCTGGTTTGCGAGGAAGTGGGCGTGGTCCCCGTCAATAAGGAAAAATTATTCGAAGAAGCCTTGTTGCTCATCGAAAAAGAAGGTTCAAGATAAATGCTTGCGGCATCCTTGACCCCGGATTTTAATGAACTGTAATATCCCTTGGAATTAATTATATCTTGCGACTGAAATTTTCAGGCGATACACTGTAAAGTATGACAAAATCGGATCAACCGAAAGGTAAAAAAGAGATGGTGCAGGGCATGTTTAACGACATTGCACCGAAATATGACTTGTTAAACCATTTACTTTCTGCCCATATTGACAAGTTTTGGCGGAAAAAGCTGAGGAAGATGTTGACCGGTGATAATCCGAAAATGATCCTGGATGTTGCCAGTGGTACCGGTGATCTCGCCATCGAACTGGCCAGGATGCCGGTAGAGAAAATTATCGGTATTGACATTGCAGCCGATATGCTGGAGGTTGGCAAGGTTAAAGTACGGAAAAGGGGGCTTGAAAGCAAGATCCAACTACAGGAAGGTGACTCTGAAGCCATCGGTTTTGCAGATGAATATTTTGATGCCGTTACGGTGGCTTTTGGCGTGAGAAATTACGAAAACCTGGGCAAGGGCCTGAAAGAGATGCAGCGCGTGCTGAAATCCGGTGGTAAAGTAGCGGTGCTGGAATTTTCAAAACCTTCGGCTTTTCCCATGAAGAATATCTACTGGTGCTATTTTAGGTATATTCTGCCCCTGATCGGAAAGATGGTTTCGCGTAACAGCTCAGCCTACATCTATTTACCCAATTCCGTTGAAGCCTTTCCGGAAGGAGAAGCTTTCATGGAAGAGCTCCACAAAGCGGGTTTTAATAATCCGGTTCAAAACAGACTAACTTTCGGCATCGCCACGTTATATATTGCAGAAAAATAACGGCGAACAAACCGATGATCTGAAAAACGGGTAGCGGTTTGTAGGAGTTCTTTCTAATTCCTAACTTTGGGTTTTAATAATATTTTGAAAGATCGGCCGTTATAACATGAGTTTATGAAAAAGTCAAACTTACGTCTGCTGGTCCTTTTCGTTGCGATCCTGATGTTTGCGGCATCTTCCGTAAAAGCACAGGATAAATATGTAATGAATCTGCAGGGCTATAACAACGAGCCTTATCATTTTGGATTTATTCTGGGCTTTGATCAGATGTTGTTTTCGCTGAAGACGATCGACAATCTTGCTACAGTTACCTGGCATGGTGAAAGCCAGATCCCCGATATGAATCCGGACTATTATTATCGTGTCCGATCTCTAAATGCCAACGGTTCCCCGGGATTTTCCGTGGGGATTTTGGGAAATCTGTTGCTGAACCGGTATGTGGATTTACGGTTTATCCCGACCATCTCATTCGGAAGCCGGACGCTGGTCTATCAGATTGAGCAGTCTTTGGATGGTTCTTTTTTGGGAGACACAACGCTCACCGTCAATAAACAACTGAACTCGACCTATCTGATTTTCCCGTTGCTGGTGAAATACCGGTCCTGGCGTAGCACCAATGTGGGAGCGTATTTCCTCGGTGGGATGAGCTATTCCATTGACCTGGCTGCTGTGAAAAGAACCGGTCATTCTGCCAACAACGGTATTTTAAAAACCCTGACGCACGATGCGGAGGTGCAGATGGGAGCCGGTTTTGATTTTTATACGCATTATTTCAAGCTGGGGGTCGAGGCCAAGATGTTATACGGTTTGAAAAATCTCATCATCAACGAAGGAGATATCTATTCGGGAAGTATAAGACAGATGCATTCCAAAATTTTCATGTTTTCGCTTACCTTTGAATAAAAATCTTGCCTCCATGGATACAAAATCAAGTCCAAAACGTCGTCAGTTGTATGCCGAGATCCTGGACAAATCGCTGATGAAACAGCATGTTTTTGATGCGACCAAAGAATCTTTAGGAATTTTGAAAAATGTTTCTGCCGAAATTGTCAGGCAGTATATGGCCTATGAAGAAAGCAAGAAACCCTCACGGTCGGTACCCATGGAGGTTGAAGTGGGCGGCGATTTTGAGTTTTCGCTGAAGTTTGGCGGCGATACCCTCCTTTTTCTGATGCACACCAATGTGTTCGAGATCCCCAGAGATCATAGAATAATGAAAACCAAATATATTAAAACCGATCCTACCCGATCCTATTGCGGGATTATCCATATTTACAATTTTCTGACCGATTCATTTAAGTACAATCGGGTAAACGATCTGGGTTATCTGATCGGAAGAATTTTTGTGAACCACGAAAAGCATTACTTCATTGACGGCAAGAGTGAACTCGGATTTATGTATAACAATTTCCGCAGTCATGTGATCAATGAACAAACGGTAGAAAAAATCATTACTTCGGCCATTCAGTATACGCTGGGTTTTGATTTGTTGATCCCGCCTTACGAACAAGTTAAGCTGGTGGCCGTCAGCGAGATGCAAAATACCCTGGATATGATTTCCATCAAAACAGGAAAGCGTCTGGGATTTAGGTTTTACCCTGATCAACTTTTGGATGAATAAGTGGTGGAATTTTTTTAAAAAATATTTGCAGGAACAAAAAAAATATTACTTTTGCACCTCGAAAATGAAACACGGTCGGTTCGTCTAGTCCGGTCAGGACGCCAGGTTTTCATCCTGGTAACACGGGTTCAAATCCCGTACCGACTACGAAAGATAAACCTAATGATTTAGCGGATAAATCATTAGGTTTTTTCTTTTTCAGGAACCAGATTCCTGTGTCAGCAAAAAGAGAACCGATACCTTTCTGATATGCACATTTTTATCTACTTTAGAGGTCACAAGTCATAAACTTCTAAACGATGAAAACAGCACAACAATGGTTTGACGAATACGGTCAGAGCCATCAAAACAGGATCAATAAGATCATTCACTGGATTTGTGTTCCCAGTATTTTCTTTAGCATTGTAGGCCTTTTCGCCTCCATTCCGCATGCATTCATGATTCATTGGTTTCCGGCCGGCTGGGGGCCTTTCGTCAATTATGCCACGCTGGCGTTGCTGCTTTCCATGATTTTTTATTTGATCATTTCACGTACCATCTTTGTGGGAATGCTGCTGGTGGCGGCGCTGAGTCTATGGGGCAACGCCCTGATCATGCAGGCAGGTTTTATGCCTTTGTGGTTGTTTTCGGTCCTCGTCTTTGTTGTGGCCTGGATCGGACAGTTTATCGGCCACGGAATCGAAGGGGCAAAGCCTTCGTTTTTTAAAGATCTGCAATTTTTGCTGGTCGGACCTGCCTGGCTGCTGCATTTTATATATGCCAGGCTCAGGATCCCGTTATAGCATTTCAGGGAATTCCCTTTTCTTGATCAAGCTACCGGTTTTTTGTCTGACAACGTCTTTCCAAAGTTTTTACGTGTCATATTTTACCTATTAGGGAATAAAAATTCCCAAACTGGGAACTTTCAAAGGAGATTCAGGCGTTCATTTTATTTTCAAAGTATTAACAATCAATATTTTAATATGTAAATTATTATGTGGCACGATTTTTTGATGCAGTATGGCAACGATGACAATTAAATGTGAATTAATCTTATCATTGGTTCGATTCGTTACAGAAAAGTAAGTAATTTTATAAGATGCCTAAACTCATGAATCATAAATACTAAGAATATGAAAAGCAAATTATTAAAACTCACAAGCGCTCTATTTCTGTTGGCTTTTTTTGCTTTGGCCGGGTGTAATAAGTTACCCTCGCCGGTGCAGTCAACATTGACGAACTTCAGAGATTTGGTAGTGAGCCCTTCCTTTGACTGGCAAACTACTAAGACTGTTGCTGTAAATGTTACGGTCCCATCCTGGGAACCTAACAAGATATTGAAGATTTATTCCATCGACAATAGTGAATTATACTATGCCGGCTTCCCGAATTCTTCAGGACAGATCAGTGCGAACATTACGGTTCCTGCCGCTTCCAATATGCTGAAGCTGGAATATGGTGCCGGAGATAGCTTTAAATCCGTGTTGACGGGTGTCGACACGCAATTATCCTACAATTATAACAGCTTTAAAGATGCGCATGCCTCAACCTGTGATCTGAGCGGTGAAGTATCCTACAGCCAGGGTGGCTGGAGTGCCGATGCTCACGGCAACAATCCGGGGACCATTCTGGATGCGCATTTCAATGATGTCTTCCCCGATGGATTGGTTGTCGGGGATCCTGCTCATCATACCATTAAACTTACTTCTGCCGATGCCGTCCGGAACTTCTTGCCCGGCGGCGGTACTTCTGCAGTCCTGACACAGAATTACACCAATCCTACCAGAGAACATGGTCATAACGCTGATGAGCTTGGCGGTAACTGGGCAGGTCAGATTGTAGCTGCCGAAATAAACGTGAAATATAGTGAAGCCGGCGACATCGGAACGAATTCACTCAAACTGGGTGATTTGGTATTCACAGGTACCGGAACTGCATTTGACGGGACGTCGGTCAACGATTTTCTTGCCATTGCCAACACCGCACTCGGTGGCGGCGGTCTGGACGGATATACTATTTCCGACATCCAGAATGTCGCTGAGTTAATCAATACCAATTTTGACGGAAAAGATCTGGGTTATTTGACTTGTCCGCTCACATCATCTGATTGTGGATGTAACGATGGATTGAGATCGATTACTCTTAAATATAATGGAACCACGGCAGCCAATATTAAAGTCACCGATGGGAAAAATACAGTGTTCTATTCAGGCAATGTTGATCCGGGTGCTAGTTTTACTGCCAATGGAACAGGCAAAGATGGAAAACTTGGTGCCAGTATCGTTCTTTTTGTGAATGACGAGCAAAACACTTCAATTCACGTGAGCTGTTCGCAAAGTATCTACATTGGTGATGTTCACGGTAGTTTCACCATCATGGATGGCGTTAGTAAAAATGACCTGCATCTTTGCCAGAATACTTCAAGTTCATGCGGTTGTGATACACAGCTTTATTCCTTGACATTGCGTTATGATGGAAGTGGTAGTGCCCATGTTAAAGTGACAGAGAAAAAGCATAACACCCAGATTTACTGTGGTACGGTAAGCAACGGCGATGAGTTTACCTTTAACGGATCTTCCTGCGACGGTGCCCTGGATAAAACCATTTATGTTTATGAAAATGATTCTAAGAATGCCACTATTAACACTTCATGTGATCAGGATCCGACAGTGGGTCAGCAATATGGTGACTTTACCATCGTAGGCGGGACCAGTAAAGGAAATCTGGCGCTCTGTGATACAACCGGCGGTGGCGGTGGTACAACCCCTCCTGGAGGCGGAACTACAACCTCAAACTACAACGGCTCGTTGGCTTTCGAAGATTTATGGCCTTACATGGGTGACTATGATTTCAACGACGTGGTAGTGGATTACGATTTTGCAACGACCATGGATGATCAGAACCAGGTACAATCTATCACTGCTACTTTCATTCTGCACGCCTTCGGAGCTTCCTATCACAACGGTTTCGGATTCCAGTTACCGAATGTGGCACCCAACCAGATTATCAGTGTTACCGGTTACGACCTGGCATCTGATACATACATTAATTTGGCTAGCAACGGTGTTGAAGCAAACCAGTCAAAAGCTACAGTCATTGTGTTTGACGATGCTTACCGCCTGATGCAATATGTAGGCCCGGGAATCGGAGTAAATACCGAAATGGCTTCTCCGTTTATCACACCGGATACCATCGTTGTCAATATGACCTTCTACAGCAACGGTAGCTTTGCCCCTGGCGGAGCAGTGTCTTACAACACGCTGGACATTGGAAACTTCAACCCGTTCATTATCGTGAACAAGAACAGGGGTGTTGAGGTTCACCTGCCGGATGGTGTGCCAACGGACCTGGCTGACAAATCCTTGCTCGGAACCGGCGACGACGCCAGCGATCCGACTACCGGAAGCTATTACAAAACGGCTAAAAACCTGCCATGGGCTATCAATATTCCGCAGACCTTTGAGTACCCGATTGAAAAACAGGATATTCTGGGAGCTTACCTGCACTTCTCCGATTGGGCTGAAAGCAACGGAACGCTTTATCCCGATTGGTATCTCAACAGCCCGGGATACAGAAACTCCTCGCTGATTTATCAGCCACACTAAAACGTCTAAAGAGTTTTAATAATTTTCAAAGCCCACCTCAATTTGAGGTGGGCTTTGCTGTTATCGGCTCAACGTATTTCAAATAATAATTTTGAAAGAGCTTCCTTTGTCCTTTTCGGATTCCACCACAAGCGAAAACCCATGTGCGTCCGTTACTTTTTTTACGATTCCCAGGCCGAGACCGCTGCCTTTTTCCCCTGAGGTTCCGTGACTGGTGGTATGCTTGGAAAAAAGTGTTTGCTTTGTCTCTTCTGTCATTCCGACACCTGTATCTGTAACAGAAATGTAAATTTTTCCGCTCTCAGCTTCTGGATGTGCCTCAACGGTGATGCTGCCGTTTTCGGGTGTGAATTTTACAGCATTTGATACGAGATTGTTAAGCGCCTGCAGGAACAGCGTGATGTCGACTTTTACGCTGAGGCCCTTCTCGATATTTTTATTAAAAGAAATGTTTTTCTGTTTGAGTCGTTGTTGTTCGGTTTGTTCCACAATTTTTATGAGTTCTGCCACCGTGATTTCTTCCAGCACCAGTTTAAAATTTCCGAGTTCCAGGTTAGACCAGTGGTAGAGTTTTGCATTATAATCCAAGAGTCTGCTCATCTCATCTTTGATATCCGAAAGCACGCCTCTGTTAAATTCGTCCAGCTTTTCTTTCAGACTCTCGTCGTTCAGCAGCATTTCTGAAGCCCCCAACACAGAAGCAATGGGAGAGCGCAGGTCGTGCGAGATGATTGAAACAAATTTTTCCTTGTACTCCAGCAATTCTTTTAACCGGGCTTCTGTTTTGGCCAGTTTTTCATAGGCAAGTTCCTGTTCCCGAGCCGTCTGAATAATATCTTCCTCATAGGAAAGATATTCAGAAAACGGCCAGATCAGCAGGAATCTCTTCCCCTCCTTACGGGCAGCAAAAGCACGCAGCAGGTAATCTTCTCCTTCCGGACCACCCTGGGTCCATACCCCTGATTTAAAAAGACCATGCTCTTCTTTTCCCCAGAACGCTGCAGCTTCTTTTTCGAAGACTTCCAAAAATGGGAAAATTGAAACCAAATCCAGTTTTGCCCCCTTTTTATTGATTTCCGAAATGAGCTCAGAGACCCATTGGGGTTGTTCTCCGACAGTCAAATAATAGTTTTTGCGTTTTTCAAAGGTGGCGACGTGCAACAATTCTATATGTCCGAAAGGATTTTCGTATTCGGAAGGTTTCTTTTCTTTTTCCTGGTTTATTCTCCTTTCATTCACTTCCTGTAAAAGGTCTTTCAAATTTTCAGCCTGAAGCGTGGTGTCTGTAAAAACAAACCATACAGAAGCATTGTCTCCTTTAAGGATATGAACATCAACATATTTATCACGATAAATGTGTACATGCGGAAGATGTATTTTGTCCTGTCCAACAGCAATCATCCCGGTGAGGAAGGGGAAAAGGTCGTTTACCAACACCCCGCGGCTAAGTTGTTTTTTAAGGTAATTGGAATGGTCTCCGGCCCAGGTTTCGATCCGACCTTCTTCATCCGTCGAAATAAAAAAGATCCCCTTAAAAGCAGAAGACGCTTCTGATAAGTGGTTGATGATCTTATTTGGGATGAAGTCGGACATGGGATTTATTTTAACATGAGCCGGCTCAGTTTCATAAATGCTTCTTCAACCATCGACCCTTCTTTGGCGCTGGTAAATAAAAAGGGGATCCCTTTTTTTGTCAGTTCCTTGCAGTCTTCGTCCTTTATTTCCCACTGATCTATTAAATCGGATTTGTTGATCAACAACAAGAAAGGGACGTCTCCCAGAACCTTTTGTGCCATTTCGTACAACTCAAGTCCCATTTCCAGTGTTTTCTTCCGTTGGCCGTCCACTACGATAAAATATCCGGATGCCCCGATCAGGTAGGCCGGTTTTACCTTTTGATAAATATCTTCTCCATGGATATCCCAGAGCAGCAGGTTCACTTCCTGATGGTCAATCTGAACAATTTTCTGATCTATTTTTACTCCTATGGTGGTGTGATATTTTTCTGAAAAAATACTATGAACAAACTGCTGTACCAGACTGGTCTTTCCAACAGCAAAGGAGCCCAACATGCACACTTTTTTCTTGATCACTTTTTTTCCGGTTTTAAATATTTCACTTGAAAAGATACGGTCCTGACAGGAATATTATCGTGGGCTTCTTCCACGAACACTACTTTTGGGACAAGTTCTTCGATGGGTACTCCGGCATGGACCATTAAATTGATGAACTGCTCGGCCCGTCTTCTTGCTATACCGATGTTGGAATTTTTGTTGCCGTTCTCGCTGGTGTGCGACAATACCACTATAACAGGAACCGAATCCTGCTGAAATCCGAAATTCAAAATGCTTTTAGCTTCGGCGATCATTGTTTTAAACTCTTTTGTCTGGATACTATCCAGCTGCGAACCATTAAAACCAAAGGTAAAGGAATGTTTTTCCAGCGCAAGAATATCTTTTTCAGGTTTTTCCTGTGGGAATTTGACAATAATGGTTCCGATTCCGGCTATCTGCGAAGCTGTTTTTTGAGCTTTCTCAATCCAGGATTGGGTTGCGTTTCCTGAGGCAAAAAGGGTGTCATAATGATATTTCAGCCTTACAGTGGGAGGCGGGTTGAGTATTTTTTTTGCGCGCAACAAAACGATATCCGGATCAAGCGACAGGTAACCTGTGAAATCAAGAGTAACCTCTCTGGGACGCAGGTCATATTTCAGTTCTAAGTTTTTCGGAGCCTGCGCCAGTGGATCCTTCAGTCCCCTGATGTACCAGGTTCCATCTTTTTTTCCTGTATTTGTGACCACCATGCCGGGAATCTGTTCATAGGCTTTTACCAGCTGTCTGAAATGATGATTTTCGTTTACCTTCTCATAAATCCAGTATCCGAGCAGCGCAAAAATCAAAATGAAAAAAACGATGGATAAAATCGGTTTCCTGGGCTTTTTCTCTTTCATTTCTTTTTGCAGACAGCGCTGAAGCAAAGAGGTGTTATTCTCGAAAGGTGTTGTTTCCCCGCGGAAATGTTCTAATTCTCGTGAGAAATTAACATGGATGCCCTCCATGGTCTCCTTGAGCAGGATGCGGTACGCGTTGGGGAGATTCCCTTCCACAATGGCAGCAATGATGGCTTTCGGCCCTTGCTCAATCCAGATATTCATCTTTCCTAATTCAATGGTATCCAGATTATTGCTTTCTTCTGACTGAAAGGAATCCTGAACAAAATCTTTGATGGCGGAGAGCATAGACGAAACCATATCCCCTTTCTGGTTCATTTGATTTCCTTCTTCCACGTGAGCCAACAGCAAACCGGTTTCCTTGTGGATCAGAAACACCTGTTTTACCTGATAGATGTAAGCGTGCGACAAGACGATTTCGCTGTAACTTTTGCCACTGAAAAGCGATTTGATGCGCCATCCGATCTTTTTCGCCGAAAAGCTGTTTTCAAGTACGGTATTCAGTGTATCCAGCATCCTTTTGATGTCTTCTGCCACTGCCTTTCGAATGGCAGGCATCATAACGGGGAACAGGATGTCCGATAGGTTTTTAGGGTTCTTGCGGATGCTTTCCTTCAGTACGTCTTCCACTACAGACTGTAAGGATTCCAGGCTGATGTCTCCCTTTTGGAGCATTTTTTTTATGGAAACAGGTAGCAGCCTGGATATTTCGGTGGAAAACTCTTCAGGGTCCTGAATCAACAGGTTTAGATTTTCTAAGTCCTTAGGGTCATATCCTGTAATAATCCGACGTACTTCATCCAGCTTACTGTCGAGTATCATTTTCTTAATGTGTTCATCTGAAGGACTACCTTTCTCACTCATCGTATAATGCCCTGGTTACTTGAGTTTTTCAATAATTTCCTGCAGAAAAGCAATCATCTCTTTTTTGCTGACTTGAGCATTCTTAAGTTCATCCAGTTTCTCATCATTGGCCACATTTTGGTTTTCCAGTGAAGTCTTTAAGGAGGATATTTGTTCATTAAATTCCGAACTAATCTCTTTTAATTTTTTTTGATTGACTTCCTGGATCATAAAAGCATTCTTTTCTTGCTTTGCCTTTAGGTCGGAAATTGTGTTTTCTAAACCGGTCTCAAATTCTTTCAGGGACTTCTCTAAATCTTTTTTTAGTGCTTCAAATTGTTTGTTAACTTCCTGAAGATCTTCTCCAAATAAAAGTTCTTTCACTCTCAGAAGGTTATCTACTTCTTTGTTTTGTTGATTTTCCATCCTCATTTAGTTTTAAAGCTCTAAGTTACGTTTTTTCTTGATTCCTTCGGTTTTATTTAGAAAGCAAAAAAATAACTATTTTTGCCAACCCGAAAATAAGCCTGTACAAAAGTGTATCTATTAAAATAAATCAAGCATCTGAGAATGAGTAATAATTATCATAAAGTGTTGACTGTACGGGAGCTGACTGATTCTACTTTTGTACTTGGAATCGAAAGGCAAAATATGGTGTTCGAACCAGGTCAACACATTTTGCTGGGGAAAGCCGATGATATCCATCATCGCGAGTATTCTATTTACAGCGGTGTGGATGATGAGGCCCTGGAAGTCCTTGTTAAAGAGGTTGATGACGGGATGGTATCGAAAAAGCTGAAGAAACTGGTCCCCGGTGATGAGGTGGAAGTTCAGGGACCCCTGGGCTTTTTCACCATTGACGAAGAATTCATGAAAGACCACAACCCGTTTTTATTTGTTGCAAGCGGTACGGGCATTTCTCCCTTTCACAGCATGGTGCGCAGTATAAAAGAGTTGAACTATACCGTTTTGCATGGCGTACGCCACGGGGAAGAAACTTATGAAAAAAAGGATTACACATCCGAACGCTATATTTCTTGCGTTACCCATGATGAATCGGGAAAATTCCACGGTAGGGTGACCGAATACATTCGTCAACATGATTTTGATCCGAAAACACATTGTTATCTGTGTGGCAATTTTGAAATGATCCGGGATGCCATGGATCTGCTGGAAGCAAAAGGCATTCCGCAGGATCATTTACATGCCGAGGTGTATTTTTAATCACGGAAATCTTAAAGATGAAATATCATATCGTACAACTGGGATGCCAGATGAATATTTCCGACGGGGAGCGGGTCCAGCGTGTTTTGGAGCAGCTGGGTTTCGAACCAACAGAGTATGAGGAAGAGGCCAGCCTGCTGGGGGTGATTGCCTGTTCCGTCCGTCAGAAAGGCATTGACAAGGTATATTCCAAAATGCAAAAGTGGGACCGGTGGCGGAAAAAGAAAAACCTGCTTACGTTTGTGACCGGATGCGTTTTACCTGCCGACAGGGAGAAATTCCTGAAGCAGTTCGATCTGGTTTTTCCCATGAGCGAGCTTCCCGAATTCCCGGAGATGATCCGACAATACGGGATTGTGACCCCAGCAGGAATTCAAAGCCTGGACAAAGGCCTGGAAGAAATGAAAAAACCGGTGCTGGAGACAAGGAATGAAGCAGCTTTCCGGTTGGCCGGTGTAAGCCATCCCTCTCAGAAAAGCATTTTGCATCCTGAGAAAGATATTGAAGACTTCTGGCACATCATACCGAAATACAGCTCTGGTTTTGAGGCTTTCATACCCATCCAGAACGGATGTAACAAGTTCTGTTCTTTTTGTGCTGTGCCTTACACCCGCGGCCGCGAAGTTTCTCGCCCATCGAGCGAGATCATGGCAGAACTGAAAGATCTGGTGGAAAAGGGATTTAAATCCATCACTTTGTTGGGTCAAAACGTGAATTCTTATGGCCTTGACAAGAAAGGCGAGGAGGCTTCCTTTGCCAATCTTTTAAGGATGATTGGTGAATATGGAGACCAATCGGAAGAGAAATTCTGGGTCTACTTTACTTCCCCTCATCCGAGAGATATGTCTGATGAGGTGATAGAAGTGATTTCACAATATACTTGTCTGGCAAAGCAGATACATTTGCCGATACAATCCGGCGACGATGAAGTGTTGGTGCGTATGAACCGGAAGCATAGTATGGAGAAATACCGTGCCATTGTGCAAACCATCCGCCGACTAATCCCGGAGGCTACCCTGTTTACGGACATCATTGTCGGATTTACGGGTGAAACCGAAGCCCAGATAGAGAATACCAGGAAAGCTATGGAAGAATTCAAATACAACATGGCTTATATCGCCCAGTATTCTCCAAGACCGGGTGCCGCCAGCTCGCGCTGGGCCGACGATATTCCCAAAGAAGAAAAAAAGAAACGCTATCACATGCTCACCGAGGAACTGATGAAGCACTCTCTGGAGTACAACAAAGGACTGAAAGGAAAAACAATGGAAGTTTTGGTCCGTGGAAAAGACAGGAAAGAAGGTTATCTTTCAGCATTGACAGAAGGAAAGATCATTGTGCGGTTTGCTTCAGACGACGAAAGTCTGATCGGAGCGTTTGTTAAAGTTAAGGTAAACAGCGCTGCTCCCTTCTCGACGGAAGGTGTTCTGGTGAAAGAAGTGGTTGCTGCCTGATGCTAAGTCTACTATGAAAAAGATTGCTTTTAAAACACTGGGTTGCCGCCTGAATCTGTTCGAAACGGACGCACTGGCATCGGAATTTTCCAAAAAAGATTTCCGGATCGTGGATTTCAGTGAAAAAGCCGATGTCTACGTGGTGAATACCTGCACGGTTACCAATCAAAGCGACCACAAATCCAAGCAGGTGATGAATCAGATGAACCGGCTGCACCCCTCGTCGTTGAAGATTGTAACCGGCTGTATGGCTACCAATTATAAAGAGGAACTTGAGGAAAGCGATAAGGTGGATTTTGTGGTGGATAACGATCACAAATCTTCCATTTTGTCTTTGGTGGATGCTTATTTTCAGGGAGAAGTGGTAGCCCCTGACAGCTTTGAGCGTGATGTCTTTGCTTACGATGCCGCCGATGAGACTTTCCACACCCGCAGCCTGATCAAAATTCAGGATGGATGCGATAATTTCTGTACGTACTGCATTATTCCAAGGGTGAGGGGCCGTGCCATCAGCCGTCCTGCCAAAGATATCTATGAGAACATCCGGAAAGTAGTGGATTTCGGATACAAAGAGGTGGTTTTGACCGGAGTAAATATCGGCCGTTATCAGGATGGTGATACGGACTTCGAGAAGCTTGTGGAGCGGATTCTGGCGATTCCCGGGGACTTCCGTGTGCGGATTTCATCCATCGAGCCGGATGGGTATTCCGAAAGTTTTTTCCGCCTGTTTCAAAATCCCAAGCTGGCACCACACATGCACATCTGCCTGCAAAGCGGTTCGGAAGATGTTTTGTTGCGGATGCGGCGCATGTACACCGCCAGGTTATTTGAAGATATGGCTGCCCGGATCAGGGCCGCCTATCCTGATTTTAACTTAACTACCGATATTATCGTTGGATTTCCGGGTGAAACCCAGGAAGACTTTCAGGAAAGCCTGGAAACTGCCGGAAGAATCGGATTTGGGCACATTCACACCTTTAAATACAGCAAAAGAAGCCGGACCCGGGCTGAACGCATGCCGGATCAGATTCCCGAAAAGGAGAAAACGCGGAGGTCGGAACTGGTGCGCAACCTTTCAGATGAGATGAAGCTGGAATACCGTCAGTCTTTTCTCGGGAAAAAGCAACGTGTTCTTGTTGAGCAATTTGACGAGAACGGATATGCAACCGGTTATGGAGAACATTACATTCCTATCGTGATCAAACAAAAAGGGTTGGAAAGAAATTCGTTTTATGATGTTCTTTTGACGGGAACAGAGATGGGAGAAGAGCCCGTTTTGATTGGGGAATTATGAAATTGACGGATTATTTTAATAATTAAGCCGGAATTTCTGGTTTATATGAAAACTTTATTTAATTTTGCAGCCCCAAAATGCAGTAGTAAATACAACACAATAAAGAAATATTATGGCTAATCACAAATCAGCACTCAAAAGAATCAGACAAAATGAGTCAAGAAAAGTTCGCAACCGTTACTATGCAAAGACCATGCGTAATGCAGTGAAAAAGTTCAGGTTGGTGACCGACAAGAATGAGGCCGGAGAACAGTTGCCGAAATTATACTCAATGATTGACAAATTGGCTAAAAAAGAGATCATCCATAAGAATAAAGCTGGTAATTTGAAATCGAAGATTACCAAACACTACAATAGTGTTTTAAGCGAGTAGAATTTTAAGATGTTTGATAAGGTTAACCCGGATGCTTTTAGTGTCCGGGTTTTTTAGTACCCAGTGTTCCCCGATATCTACGATTTTTTATTTTTCCCGGTGTTAAAGCCGATAATTTGCCTGCATATTCCGACTGAATTTCCTATTTTTGAAGAATGAAAGCCCCCTATCATAAATTAGAATAGGGGATGCAAAAGAAAATGGTTAATCGCCAACGTGGACAGCGCATTAAACCCTTGTCCGCCTTTGGCGGATTCAAAAATTTTTACATGGAGAATTTTATCGTTTCGGCCCGGAAGTACCGTCCTTCTACATTTGCACAGGTTGTGGGTCAGGGTTCTATTACAGCGACTCTCAAGAATGCCATCGTTACCGGTCATCTTGCGCAGGCTTTTCTTTTCACAGGCCCGCGTGGTGTCGGAAAAACGACATGTGCCCGGATCCTTGCCAAAACCATCAACTGCCTGAACCCGACTCCCGAAGGGGAGCCTTGCAACGAATGCGAATCCTGTAAGGCTTTTAACGATAATGCCTCTTTTAACATTCATGAGCTGGATGCCGCGTCCAACAATTCGGTGGATGATATTCGTGCCCTCGTGGAGCAGGTCCGCATCCCGCCACAGGCCGGAAAGTACAAAGTTTACATCATCGATGAGGTTCACATGTTGTCGGCAGCAGCTTTCAATGCTTTTTTGAAAACGCTGGAAGAGCCACCGGCTTACGCGAAATTTATTCTCGCCACGACGGAAAAACATAAGATTATCCCGACCATTTTGTCGCGTTGTCAGATCTTTGACTTCAAAAGGATCAATGTTTCCGATATTGCGGGACATCTTACTTATGTTGCGAAGAATGAAAATATCGCAGCCGAAGAAGAGGCGCTGATGGTGATTGCTCAGAAAGTGGACGGCGCTTTGCGCGATGCATTATCGACTTTCGATCAGATTGTAAGTTACAGCGGAAAGCAAATCACGTATAAAAATGTTATCGAGAATTTAAACATCCTTGATTACGAATATTACTTTAAAGTAACAGAGGCCTTGCTGCAAAGTGATGTGGCATCTGCGCTTTTGATCTTTGATGAAATCCTTCAGAACGGTTTTGACGGGCAGGATTTTCTGGACGGACTTACCGATCATTTCAGAAATATTCTGGTGATGAAAAATTCCAGAACAGCATCGCTGTTGGAAACCAGCCAGACGTTGAAAACAAGATATCAGGCACAAGCGGAAGAATGCAGCAATACCTTTCTTTTCAAAGCGCTGGATACGTGCAATCAGTTTGACCTGAGCTATAAAAACAGCAACAATAAGCGTCTGCATGTGGAAATTGCTTTAACACAGTTAACTTCGTTGAACCATGGAATTCCGGAGCCTCAAGCTTCCGGCAGCGATGAATCCAAGCCGGTTTATCATCAAGCGGCTCCGTCACCCGTGTTGAAACAACCTATGAAAGCACCAGCCAAACCGGCATCAGCAACAGAAAAAGTTAATCCTGAACCGGAAAAAAAAGCATCGGAAACTCCGGTTACGGAACCCATTCAGGCCGCTACACCTGAAGCCACCCTAGAAGAAGAACCTGGTTTACAAAAAGAAGAAGAACCGGTGGATAAAGCCGCGACCCCTAAAAAAGGGCCGGGAAATATGTTGCGAACTTCTGCAAAGAAGAGTGCATCATCGAATCCCGTTACAAACGGCTCACGAAAAATCAGGAATATTTCCATTCAGGGGAGTCTGAAAGCCCTAAAAGCCAAGCAGAACCAAGAACCGGAAGGCGACGAACCGGTCATTGCAACTGAGTTTTCTCAGGAAGATCTTGTGAAGAGCTGGGAATCATTTGTTGAACAGTTCAAGGAACAATCGCCAAGTTTTGTGCATACCATGGCCAAGGGTAATCCTGTTCTCAAGGAGAATTTTGTTATCGAATACACTGTTCCGAACATCATTATTGCAAAAGACAGTCTGAATGTAGCCACTCTGGTCACCTTTTTAAGGAATGAACTGAATAATAATCAGTTGGATTTACATCCAATCGTAAAAGCATCCGGCAATCAAACCGAAGCCTATACCGATAGCGAACGTTTCGAATCTCTGGCAAAGAAATATCCCCAGATGAACAAGCTGAAAAGCTCGTTGGATTTGGAAATCGAATTTTAGTGCGCCCTGCGTCACATCTTGATTTAAAGGGTATTTCGAATCTATTTTTAGTTATATTTGCTATCCATTTAAACCCAAAAACATGAAAAAATATTTATCAATTATGATCGTGCTGGCGATAGCGGCGACAGTAAGTTCGTGCAACCAGCCTAAGAAAACAAAAAAGCAAACGAGTATGAATGATGCCATTAATCCGGCTAATATGGATAAGAATGTGTTGCCGGGCAACAACTTTTTTGAATATGTGAATGGAAACTGGATCAAGAATCACCCTGTTCCACCGCAATACAGTCAGTATGGAGCCTTTACGGTTTTGTATGAACAGAATCAGAAAGAGCTGAAAGATCTGATCGATGAGATTGCAAAATCGAAAGATGCTCAGGAAGGTACCAACAAACAGAAAATCCGCGATTTCTATAACAGTGGGATGGATACAGCCCGCATCGATAAACTGGGTGTAAAACCCATCGAAGCTGAGATGACTGCCATCCAGAAGCTCAGGAGCGTGAAAGGCGTTCAGAAAGAAATCGCATTTATGCATACAACGGGTGTTCATCCGCTGTTTTATTTCTATGCTGGCGCTGATGAAAAAAACAGCAATATGGACATTGCCAACCTGTATCAGGGAGGATTGGGACTGCCGGATGTTGCTTACTATACAAAAAATGATCCTGCTTCAAAAAAACTGAGGAAGGAATACGAAAATCACATTGCAAAGATGTTCGAACTGTATGGTAACAGCGAAAAGGTAGCTGTCAAAAAAGCTCAGGAGGCCCTGGCCATGGAAATGGAACTGGCAAAGACTTCTTTTACCCGTCTCGAACGCAGGGTTCCGGAAAACAATTACAATAAAATGTCTGTGGCCCAATTGCAGAAGATTTCTCCGGCCATGAACTGGAAAGCCTATTTTATGGGCCTTGGATTAAAGAATCCCGGCGAGATCAATGTAGGACAGTTGCGCTTCTTTAAAGGCATGAGTAAGATCATGAGCAAAACTCCCTTGAGTCAGTGGAAAGCGTATCTTCAGTGGAAAGTTCTCAGCGATGCCGCACCGTTCTTAAGCCATCCTTTCGTTCAGGAGAACTTTAATTTCTATGGTAAGACCATGTCTGGACAGCCGGAAATGAGACCGCGCTGGAAACGGGTTCTTTCAACGACCTCCAGCGGAATGGGAATGGCTCTCGGACAGTTGTATGTTCAGAAATATTTCCCGGCTTCCTCAAAAGAGCGTATGCTTAAACTGGTACAGAACCTTCGTACTGCCTTTGGTGAAAGGATCAAGAAACTTGACTGGATGAGCGAAGAAACCAAGAAAAAAGCACTGGAAAAACTGGAAGCCATCACCGTGAAAATCGGCTATCCTGATAAATGGAGGGATTATTCAAAACTGAAGATCACTCCGGATGATTATTTCCAAAATGTGTTGAACGCCACCAGGTTTGCCTTTGAATTTAACCTGAATAAGGTGGGCAAACCGGTCGACAAGACCGAATGGGGCATGACACCTCAAACCGTTAATGCTTATTATAATCCTTCGAACAACGAGATCGTTTTCCCGGCCGGAATCTTGCAACCTCCTTTCTTTAACAAAGATGCTGACGATGCTGTAAATTACGGTGCTATCGGAGTGGTGATCGGTCATGAGATGACCCACGGTTTCGATGATCAGGGAAGAAAATACGACAAGGACGGAAACATGAACGACTGGTGGACTAAACAAGATGCCGAACGTTTCAAAGAAAAAACGGAAAAACTGGCTAAGCTCTATGATCAGTATACCATGCAGGATTCGCTGCATATCAATGGCCAGGTTACGATGGGAGAAAACATCGCCGATCTGGGTGGCTTGAACATTGCCCATGATGCTTATCTGATGTCGCTGGATGGCAAAACTCCCAAACCGATTGACGGATTTACTGCTGACCAGAGATTCTTTATGGCATACGCACAGGTTTGGAGGCAAAGCATCCGTCCGAAAGCACTGGTAAGACAGCTGAAGACCGATGTACATAGTCCGGGAGAAGCCAGGGTGAATATTCCGCCTTTCAACCTGGATGTATTTTACAAGGACTTTAATGTCAAACCAGGTGAAAAGCTGTATATTCCTCCACAGGACAGAGCAAAAATTTGGTAATACCCAAAAGCCTTTATAACAATTCTAAAGGCTTCAGGATACATTGTATCCTGAAGCCTTTTTTATTTATGCTGTAGTATGATTAGGATTATCATTATCTTCAAAATGTTAATTTTGTACGATGAAAAAAATCTTGAAGTTTGTGTTGCACGTGTTGGGATGGAAGGTTGAGGGTAAAGGCCCCCATGACGTCAGTAAAATGATCATTGTCGAAGCTCCTCATACTTCGAACTGGGATTATTTCTTTGGGATGGTCAGCATTTATTCCGTAGGGATAAAAGTGAATGTAGTCATTAAAAAAGAGCTGTTTTTCTGGCCTCTGGGACCGGTTTTAAAGATTTTGGGCGGCATCCCCATCGACCGGGGCAAATCCTCTAGCAAGGTGGATGCGCTGGCAGCATTATTCAAGGATCGTGAAGTGATGCGGTTGGCGATCACCCCCGAGGGAACCCGTTCTTTGTCAACGCAGTGGAAAAAAGGATTTTACTATGTGGCATTAAAAGCCGGTGTCCCTATTCTTTTGACCGCACTGGATTATAAGAATAAGACAGGTATAATAGGTGGATTTATTTATCCTACCGGCAATTATGAAGAAGACTTGAAAAAAATTGAAGATTTTTACCGGGGCATTGGTGCTAAATATCCTGAAAAGTTCAATTTATCCTAAGGATCCGGCCTTTGCTTTTGAATTATTTTGACAGGTAAGATGAGAAATATTGCGAAATTAATACTAGTCAGGATGCTGGGCTGGGAGATTTCCGGGGAACTTCCTTCCGGAATACAGAAGGCCGTAATTATTGTGGCTCCGCATACATCCATATGGGATTTTATTTACGGAAGACTGGCCTTTTGGGTGCTGGATTTAGATGTGAAATTTCTAATCAACTCAAAATTTTTTATTGGGCCGCTGGGATGGCTTCTCAGAAAGCTGGGGGGTGTTCCCGTTAAGTATTCAAAGACAACGGGCCTTCTGCTGCAGATCAAGCAGATGTATGGAAGCAATGATTCTTTCTTTTTAGTAATCACACCCGAGGGAACCCGATCGTTGGTCGAGAGATGGAGAAAGGGATTCTATCAGATTGCTACAGGTTCAGATATTCCTATTGTCATGGCTTATATCGATTATAAGAATAAAAAGGGTGGTCTTGGGCCGGTATTTTATCCTACGGGAAATTACTTTGAGGACCTTAAAGAAATAGAAAACTTTTACAAAAACTTCCATGCACGGCATCCGGAGCGTTATAATTTGACCCGGAAATAAAAACTTTCCCGAAACGGTTTAATTTTATATCGTGGACTCCGTTCGTTTAATATTGAAAAATAATTTGTCGGGGTTTGAAAGGATATCCTTAAGTGAATTAGTTTGTTAGAAAACAGGGGGAATATTTTTTCAAAGTTTTAAGGGCTATGTGCCCTTTTGCCGTAACAAAATCCAATTTCTCTCGTCATAGCTGTATAGTTATTTTTTGGGCGTTTTCCGTTTTTACAAACATCCTGTCCAACAAAATACCTTTACGATGTCGTTCATTGAGTGTAATATAAACGGATAGGTTTTGCGGTTATAAATTAAAAGTAATAATGAATTTAAAATATAAATTTTTCGGGGCATTGCTGATTGGAATGCTGATGTTTTCTTTTGCCTTGCAGGCGCAGGATAAGCAACAGAAGGTGAAGACGTATGTTGCAGAAAGAGTGGAGGGAAAAGCTCCGGTTATTGATGGTAAATTGAACGACAAGGCCTGGTCAGAAGTCAACTGGGCGGGTGATTTCCGTCAATTTGACCCATATAACGGGAAAGAGCCTTCACAAAAAACAGATTTTAAGATCTTATACGATGATAACAACCTGTATGTAGCTATCCGATGCTACGATACCGAACCCGAAAAAATCGTTCAAAGGATGACAAGAAGGGATAACATCGACGGTGACTGGGCCGGAGTTTCCATCGACAGCTATTTCGACAAGAGAACGGCGTTCGGCTTTTTGGTAAGTGCCGCAGGGGTGAAACTGGACGGGAAGTTTTCGGAAGATAACGGGAATATCGACAATACCTGGAATCCGGTGTGGTATGTAAAGACATCCAAAGACAGCCAGGGCTGGGTAGCGGAGATGAGGATTCCTTTGTCTCAGTTAAGATTTGCAAAGAAACCGGATATGACCTGGGGCCTGGAGGTGGTACGCTATATTTTCAGAAAACAGGAAGAAGATTTCTGGCAGCCGATACCGAAAGATTCTCCAGGTTTTGAAAGCCGATACGGACTCCTGACAGGGCTCAAAAATCTGAAACCCAAAAAAGAAGTGTTTTTGACACCTTACGTCATGAGCAAACTGGTCACTGCTCCGAGCATAGCCGGAGATCCGTTCGCTACAGGGAGAAGCGGTGACTTTTCTGCCGGGCTTGATGGAACCATCGCTGTAACGAACGATTTAACGTTGAACTTTACCATAAATCCTGATTTCGGTGAAGTGGATGCCGATCCTTCAGAGGTTAACCTGACGGCTTTTGAAACCTATTTCAGAGAATTAAGGCCCTTTTTTGTGGAAGGGAGCAGCATTTTTAACTTTCCGCTGATAGCCGGTAATGATAACAGTGATGAGAATTTATTTTATTCAAGACGTATTGGCAGGCCGCCGCAGTATTATCCGGATCTGGCTGACAGCGAATACATGAAGCCGCCTGGGGTGACCAAAATTTTAGGCGCTTTTAAACTTTCGGGAAAAACGCGTAACGGATGGTCCATAGGAGCTATGGAAGCGTTGACGGGCAAAGTGACCGCAAGCCTTGACAGCCTTGGAAAGCGTTCAAAAGTAGCGGTTGAACCTGCGACAAATTATTTCAATGCCCGTCTGCAAAAAGACTTTAAGAATGGGAATACCATCTTAGGTGGCATGGTTACAGCTACCAACCGGTTTATTCAGGATAGCAATTTGTTTTTTCTGCCTACTGCGGCATATACGGGAGGGATTGACTTCAGGAATTACTGGAAGGATCATACTTTCAGGTTTTCTGCCAAGCTTCTGGCCAGTTCGGTACAAGGGAAGACCGAGGCCATTATGGATTTGCAGGAAAGCCCTAGAAGGTATTTTCAACGTCCCGGGAATTCAAGGAAAGTAGATAGCATAGCGAGAATGTTGCAAGGTACTTCAGCGAGCATGGAATTCGCAAAAATAGGAAAGGGACATTGGCGCTATGGTATTCAGGGATATGCTGAAAGCCCCGGCCTGGCTCTGAACGATCAGGGATATCTGAGATCCACGGATGTGATGCAGGAGTCCACCTGGCTGGAATACGATGTTTTGGAACCCTTCGGTATTTTCAGAAATCTGGGGGTTAACATCAGCCAGTGGTCTGCCTGGAATTTCTCGCAGCAACATACTAATTCCGGAGAGAACCTTTCTTCTTGGGGACAATTTAAAAATTACTGGTATAGCGAGTTTGGAATCACGCACAACGGCATGACACTTGACTGGAGTGAACTGAGAGGGGGCCCGGCGGTCCTAAAACCGGGACAGTGGAATTTTTATGTCGGTTTTTCAACCGATTCCAGGAAAAAAGTCTTTTTAAGTTTGAATTTTAACAACAACGTTTATTATCAGAACGAAGGCAATTCAACTTCGTTGAGTTTTAGAATTCACTATCAACCCTTGGGTTTCCTGAATTTATCTCTTACACCGAATTTTTATCAGTCGCACGACGGACTTATTTATGTCGATAGTCAGGAAATTAACAATAAGAACCTGTATCTCGTTTCCAGCATAAAGCAAAAACAGATCGCTGCTGATTTGCGTATAAGCCTTTCATTCACCCCCGATTTAAGCCTGGAATACTGGGGACAGCCGTTTTTATTCTCGGCAAAGTATTATGGGTTTAAAAGGGTCTCGCATCCCAATCAAAAGAATTTTAACAGTCAGTTTTACAAATACACCGGAAGTCAGATACAGTATGATTCGGAGAACAACCAATATAATATCAATGATCCGGCTTATCCCGGAACGACCCTGACAATAGACAATCCGGATTTCAGTGTGGTTGAGTTTCGCTCCAATATGGTGTTAAGGTGGGAATTTGTTCCCGGTTCTGCTTTATATTTTGTGTGGTCCCAGAGCAACAGCGATTCCAATTCGATTGGGGGATTCAACTTTAAAAATAACTGGACGACCCTGGTGAACACGAAACCTACAAATATTTTTCTGGTGAAATTTTCTTACAGGATCAAGATATGACAACGAAATGCCTATAACAAAAAAGCTCTTCCATCATGGAAGAGCTTTTTTTGTTTTGATTATAAAGCCGGAACTTTATCGATCTCTTTTTGGAGGCCTGGCTTCATTCACAACAAGATTTCTGCCGTTAAGATTGTAACCGTTCAACTCGGTAATAGCTTTGTCGGCATCTGCATCGTTAGTGTAAGTTACAAAACCAAATCCTTTTGGACGATTGGTAAACTTGTCCTTTAAGATAATTAAATCTTCTACTTCTCCTTGTTGGGAAAAAACCGAATGAAGATCGTCTTCAGTCGACTTCCAAGCAATGTTCCCAACGAATAATTTTTTTGACATGACCTTAAAAATAAATGAATAAAACTTAATTGTTGATTAATGGTTAACCCGCCGCTTAATTGCTCAAGAATTGGAATGACTCTTTAATCTTAAACAAAGATATACAATTTATTAGAGCAATACTCCTTTTTAAGAATTATTTTCGAAATTGCGGATAGATACTTTTATCGTGCTTTACAAGAAAAGAAGGGTCTGGAAATTATGGCGCGAAATTCTTTATAAATTTGTTGAAAGATGATTTGCGACTCATATGAAAACATGCCTTCAAGAAAGTTTTGAACCTTTTTTAGGCGAGATGTTTTATGTGAAACAGATTTTCTTTCTTTTGTAATTATTTCCGAGTGGATTATAAAAAAGTCGGGGGACAATAATCAAATAAAAATACCATGAGGAGATTCTATCTTATTGCATTATTAACTTTTGTTGTGGCGCTCAGTAATGCAGCCATGGCGGAAAATCCTGCCACTCCGGGAAAAAACGGGAAGCCCACTATTAATTTCGGAGTTGACCTGATGAGTCGTTACATCTGGCGGGGAGCCCAGTTCGGGGGGAATTCGCCCAGTATTCAACCTTCAATGACATTCAGTAATGGCGGCTTTAAACTCGGTGCCTGGGGTGCGTTTTCCACAGGCGGCCTCAACCGGTCGCAGGAACTGGATCTTTTTGTGAGTCAGGATTTTTTGAATAGCATGTTTACGGTAACGGTAACCGATTATTTTTTCCCCATGGAGGGAGTGGATTACAATTACTTTCAATACAAGGCGAACAGTACCGGACATGTTTTTGAAGGTGCCTTGGCTTTTAATGGGGTGGAAGCATTTCCATTCACCCTAATGGTGGCCACAAATTTTTATGGTGCCGATGCGATCCGAATCAGCAATGATCCAGCTAGCCCAGATTTTGACCGGAAAACGGGAATACAGTATTCAACTTACGTAGAACTGGGATATGCTTTTAAAGTAAA
>CAYWBO010000021.1:36291-39067 GCA_964456625.1 uncultured Lentimicrobiaceae bacterium
GTATCAGTTTTAAGATTTTTTAAGGCTCACAAGCGGAATTATCGTAGGTCGGCTTTTGATATGAAATGCCTTATTACGGATAATTTCAATAATTTCGCGATGTAAAATTTTAATAATGATTGAATTTCTTAGATTTGTTTTTGTATTATTGGTAATTTGGTATGGAACAAAGCTGATAATCAAATATGTGTTGCCATGGCTGATCATGCGCTTCATCAATAAACAACAGAAAAATTTTGATAATTATAACCGCACGGACGATGTCAAGGGGGAGGGTGGCGTAAATATTAATAAGGAAAAAAGCACAACCAAGAAAAAAGGGGATGCCCTTTTTGGTGAATATGTCGATTTTGAGGAAATAGAACCTGACCAAGAACATAAAGATGAATAAAAACCTGTTAAAAAGGCCCCTTCCATACATTGTGGCGGTAGCCGTTTTTTTGACCATTACTTTGGTCTATTTTTCACCGGTATTTGAAGGTAAGACGCTGAAACAGCACGATATTGCTATGTTTAAAGGAATGTCGAAAGAAATTGTGGATTTCAGGACAAAAACGGGTCAGGAACCCCTATGGACCAACTCAATGTTCGGTGGCATGCCCGCATGGCAGATCTCGGTGAAGTATGCCGGGAACCTGATGATAAAACTCGATCAGATTATCCGCCTGGGTTTGCCGCGGCCTACGGATCTGGTATTTCTTTATTTTGTCGGTTTTTTCATATTGTTATTGGTACTGGATGTGGATGTCTGGCTTAGCATCGTGGGCGCCATTGCGTTCGCGATGTCGTCATTTTTCTTTATTATTCTTGAAGCGGGGCACACTTCCGAAGCCCACGCCATCGGTTATATGGCACCGGTACTTGCAGGCATAATTTTGTCTTTCAGAGGGAAGTACTGGAAAGGAGGGGTGCTTACCGCGATTGCGTTGTCCATGGAAATTCTGGCCGGCCACCTTCAAATAACCTATTATCTCCTGATCCTGGTGTTGATATATGGCGTCTATGCTTTTATCGAATCACTCAGGGAAAAACAACTTCCCCGGTTCCTCAAGGCTTCAGGTATTCTGCTTATTGCGGCCGGTCTGGCAGTTTTAACGAATATCACCAGCTTGCTGGGGACATACCAGTATGCAAAATACAGCATGCGCGGGAAGCCTGTGCTCACGGCAGAAAAGGCAAACAAATCCGGTGGACTGGATCGGGATTATATTACGCAATGGAGTTACGGAATCGGTGAAACGTGGACTTTGATGATCCCCGATGTTAAAGGGGGGGCTTCCGGGAATATCGGCCTTGACAACAGCGCTATGCAAAATGTGGATCCGCGTTTTCGTAAGTTCATCGCCCAGCAAAATGAATATTGGGGTGACCAACCGGTGACTTCCGGACCTGTTTATGTGGGAGCCATTCTGGTCTTTTTGTTTATCCTGGGCATGTTCGTACTGGAAGATCGGATGAAGTGGGCTCTGTTCGCGGCAACGGTGCTGGCCATTGCCTTGTCATGGGGTAAGAATTTCATGGGGTTGACCAACTTATTTATCGATTACATGCCAGGGTATAATAAATTCCGGGCGGTTACCATGATCCTGGTGATCGCAGAGCTTACCATTCCTTTGGTGGCCATGCTGGCACTGAATAAGATATTGAAAAATCCCAAGTTATTGCTGGAGAAGATGAAGGCTTTTTATATTGCACTGGGACTTACGGCAGGCATCAGCCTGATCTTCTATCTGATGCCGACGAGCTTTTTCTCCTTCTTCAGCCAGTATGAAATCCATCAGTTTAACATGCTGAAGATGAACAACGATCCTGCACAGGTAACGGCCTTTATGAACAATTTGCAGGATGTTCGCGTGGCCATCTTCAGACATGACGCTTTGAGAAGCCTGTTTTTCATCCTGGTATCGGCTGTGGCACTGTTTGCCTTTGCCAAGGGAAAGTTGAAGAAAAGCTGGTTTCTGGTAATCCTCGGATTGCTGGTGCTGGTCGATATGACCGGAGTGGATCAACGGTATCTCAATGATTCTAATTATGAAACCGCTAGAAAAGCTGAAGTTCCCTTCACAGAGACTCAGGCTGACCGGGATATTCTCAAAGATCCGTCGCTGGATTACCGGGTGGTGGATCTGACTAAAAATGTCTTTAATGATGCCAGTACATCCTATTATCATGAGTCCATCGGAGGTTATCACGGTGCCAAATTGCAGCGCTACCAGGATCTGATCTCTCATTATCTGATGTCGGAAATTGATAACATGCGGAAAGTACTTTCGGAAAAACCGACCTCCGCTTCCATCGATTCGGCTTTGGTGAAACAACAGGTGCTAAATATGCTCAATACGAGATATCTGATTTACAATCCGGATGCAGAACCATTATATAACGTTCATGCGTTTGGAAATGCCTGGCTGGTTAATGATTACAAACTTGTAAAAGATGCTGATTCGGCCATTGTAGCCCTGGGGAAGACCGATCTGCGTTCCGAAGCAGTAGTCGACAAGGCGTTTTCGAAGCAGTTGGAGGGAAAGACATTCCCGGTGGATGCCTCAGCACAGATCAAACTGGTTTCGTACGAACCCAACGACTTGAAATATGACTTTCATTCGAAGACACAACAATTAGCAGTTTTCTCTGAAATCTATTATCCGAAGGGATGGAACGTTTATCTGGATGGCAAACAGGTTCCGTATTTCCGGGCTGATTACGCGCTTCGTGCCATGGCGGTCCCGGCAGGGATTCATAAAATAGAATTCAAATTTCAACCCAAGATATGGAG
>CAYWBO010000022.1:0-12967 GCA_964456625.1 uncultured Lentimicrobiaceae bacterium
GAACGCCCATGACAGGGCTACGAATATCGATCCACATGCTAAAGACAGTTTGTCCTTAAGGGACAGGTTTTTTTGCATCCTCAGCCTTCCGAGGGGGGAACTGTTTGTGGCCGCGTTGAGACAATCTGTCCGTACTCGGAAAAAGAGCGCTCCTATCGGAGCTCAGAACCTGGGAAACCAAAAATCCAAACGGATTTAAGCCGTGATCAATTCCAATGGATACATCAGGGAAACAGAACTAAAATTCTTTTTTACGGTTTTACATTTTACTGATAGCAACTATTTTCCTAACTTTATGCTTTCAACTGAGCCTCAGTAGAGGCTAGCTGTTTGTAGCCTCGTAGAGGCGATCTGTTTGTTGAACAAACAAGAGAAACCAATTTAGCGCCGTAGGTGCGAACTGACAATCATGGCCAATACCTATTCACAAATATATATCCAGATTGTTTTTACGGTGAAAGGCCGTCAAAACCTGATCAAAAAACAAAATCGGGAAGAACTACATAAATATATCACCGGAATTGTCTCGAACAGGGGACAAAAATTACTATCCGTTTTTGCCATGCCTGACCATATTCATCTATTGGTAGGATTAAAGCCGAATCAATCACTCTCCGACCTTGTCAGGGACATAAAAGCCGGATCATCGAAATTCATATCCGATAACCACTGGGTAAAAAGCAAATTCTCATGGCAGGAGGGTTTTGGGGCCTTTTCTTATTCAAAAAGTCAAATTGATCGGGTGATAAAATATATTTCAAATCAGGAAACGCATCATAAAAAGAAGACTTTTCAGGATGAATATTTGGAATTTCTGGATCAGTTTGAAATTAAATATGACGAAAAATATTTGTTTGACTGGATCGAAACAGATCGCTCCTAACGGAGCTGACAAACATTAAAACAAAATTCTACAGACAGCATGTCCCTGCGGGATAATATCATTATTGCACACCGAATGGAACAAGCCAAGTATTTAAACAGCTTATGGCTTTCACCGCTCCATGGGGCATAAAATATCAGTGTACTATTCTTTTTGCCATAAAAGTTTAAGAAAATTTAGCGCGAAGAACAGCGTTGTTTTCGCTAATTTTAGGGTCTCCAATAAAACATCTGATATAAATTTCAAAAAATCATGGCTACAAAAATTCAAAAACGCATACTCGGGAAAAGCGTTCTGGAAGTCTCGGCACTGGGGCTGGGCTGCATGGGCATGAGCTTTTCCTATGGTCCGCCCAAGGACAAAAAAGAAATGATCTCTTTGATCCGGACTGCCGTAGAACGTGGGGTGACCTTTTTCGATACTGCCGAAGTTTACGGGCCTTTCATCAACGAGGAACTGGTGGGCGAAGCGCTGCAACCGCTCCGCAACGACGTGGTGATCGCCACCAAATTCGGCTTCCGGCTGGACCCCACCGGGAAATCACGCTGGACCGGTCTGGACAGCCGCCCGGAACACATCCGCGAAGTTGCTGAGGCTTCATTGAAAAGGCTCAGAACGGAAACCATCGACCTGTTTTATCAGCATCGTGTGGACCCGGACGTGCCGATGGAAGATGTTGCCGGAACAGTAAAAGATCTGATCCGGGAAGGTAAAGTACGGCATTTCGGGCTTTCGGAAGCCGGCACGGAAGCCATTCGCCGTGCCCATGCCGAGCAACCGGTAACGGCGTTGCAAAGCGAATACTCGCTGTGGTGGCGCGAACCGGAAAAAGAAATCCTGCCGCTGCTGGAAGAACTGGGCATCGGATTTGTACCCTTCAGCCCGCTGGGCCGGGGGTTCCTGACCGGGAAAATCGACGAAAACACAACATTCGACAACAACGATTTCCGCATGGGACTTCCCCGTTTTAAGCCCGAAGCAAGGAAAGCCAACCTGGCCTTTGTGGCACTGATCCGTAAAATTGCCGAAGGGAAAAATGCCACACCGGCACAGATCGCCCTGGGTTGGATTTTGGCACAGAAACCGTGGATTGTCCCCATCCCGGGAACGACCAAACTCCATCGGCTGGAAGAAAATCTGGGTGCCGCCATCATTGAGTTTACTGCAGAAGAGCTAAAAGAAATTGACTCCGCCACCTCTGAAATTGATATCCAGGGAAGCCGGTATCCGGAAGATCTTCAGAAAATGACACAGAAGTAGCGGAAAAATAAATAACGAATGTCTTTTTCGTTTTTTAAGCTTTAATTACTTTGGCCAGGACCGTCGGGACCTGGAACAGGTCATAATCCTGATCATAAACCAGGTAGCGGTCGCTCCATTCCGGATCGAATTTTTGTTTGTAATCGCGGATGCCTTTGTGTTGCGAAAGCGACTTCAGCCTGTTGTAAGCAAATTTTACCGCCCTTTCGGGAAATGTCCTGGTTTCGTTGGCCATACTGATGGGTGCAAATCCCAGGTTTACATAGCGGTAGCCCCGGTTTTTGGCATGCTCGAACAACGCAATCAGAATAAAATCCATCACGCCATTGGGGGCATCCTTGGTTTTACGCATAAGGTCGTAGGTGGTTTCTTCTTTTACCGAGTCGGGGATGATGTTCAGAAAAGCCACGATCTTTTCCTCATCGTTTTCCACGGTGATGATCTCCTGGCTTTTGATGGCTTCCCAGTCGAACAAGCCCTGCGAAAAGACAATTTCATTCCGACCAGTATCATCCAGCCATTCATCGCTCACCAGTTTCAGCTTTTGCAAAACGCCCTCTTTTACCGGCGGCATGTGCACAGTAGTGGTGTAGCCACTGCTTTTGATCTTATTCAGGGCATTGCGCAACGATTTTTTGCTGTTCCCTGTCATGCTGAACTGTGTGAGGTCCACTGTAGCCTCCTGCCCGATGAACATTGTTTTTTTGTTCAGCCCTGTGAAAACATCCAGATTACCGGCAGGCACGCGGTAATAAATGTTGCTGAGTCCGTTTTGGTAACAGTATCTGTCGAATTCTTCAATACAGCGGCTCATCTCCTCCCTGGAGGCAGCCACCGGCTCCTCCAGTACCACGGCAAAGTGACCGGATATGCGATACGATAGAAATGTTTTCCGGCTTGCCGAAAAGAAAAGCATCTTGTCGCTGTATGTCTTGAAATAATCCAGTGCCGAATGACCATAGGATTTTATCAGCTCCATGGCTTCCGACAACTCCTCGTCCGAAACATTTTTGTGGGGGATAAAAGATCGCACGAAAGTGTAAATCAAGAATGTAATGGACAGGAACCCGCTGGCATTCATCGACAAGAGGAAAAACCTGGCAAAATGATCCTGAGGGATCAACGTTTCGCTGCGGATGAGGAAATAGTTCTGCAACGTATATTGCATGGACTGGACAAAGCTGAAATCGATGTTGAAGTGTTTTTTGTCCAGCAGGTAAAATCCGAGGATTCCATAGATAAACACCGCCAGTGTCACCAGCAGGGCAGTGAGGATACCCACATTTTTCAGTTTCGGATCGGAACGGATAATATATTGTTTGCGTGTAGCAATGAGCGTGGCGATCACGATGAGGGCAAAGATAGATTCGTCATAGTTGATGCCTTTGGCCAGATTTCCTGCAAAAGATAAAATACTCAGGAACAGGGCAAACCACCAGGCCGTCCTCAGCCCTTTGAGCATATAGGTGGCCGTAACCAGCGAAAGCAGTCCGGCAAAGATCACGAGGAAATCGGAAGTATAAAGAAACTGTGGCGGCAGGAAACTTCGCAGCAACAGCACCCGAGAGTGGATGGTAGGTGTCAGTACGGATACAATGTTAAGGACCCCGAGTAACACCAGGAACAACGAAGGCAGGATCCGCAACAGGAACTTGTTGACCCTGGAAACAAACACCAGCGCCCCGATTACCAGTGGCAGCCAGAATTCAAAAAAGCGGTACAACAGCGTCACGGCGATGGCCTGCACACTGGAAAATCCAAACTGAATCAGGATGTAAGTCATGGAAACCTCCACTGGGCCTAACCCCCTGAGGAACGGTGAAATGATGAGGAACACCACTGAAATAATATATCCCATTAAAGCGGCGGGCAGTGAGGGCGTGAGCCCCAGCGCGATCATCGCGATGTAAACCTGGGCAATTCCCACGAATTCGATAACCATGGATGTGATGATCGTGTACAGAAACTGACGATTGTCAATTTGATGTTCCTGCATATCATTGATAAACGCCTCGGCTTCCGGAGCAAACTTCACCAGCAGGGTAAAGAAATAACCTTTCCGGCGGATAGAACGAAAGATGACGATCAGCGCCACCATCAGCACCACGATGGACAGCAGCGCGTACCATTCGTTGGCACCGAAAGACCCACCGCTGAAATTGGAGTAGATCAATGCCGGGATGGCTACAATGACCACCGTCAAAATCCCTACGAAACCGTAGATGGAAGAAGCGAAATGGATCTGAGATTTTTTGATGGACTTATTAGTGATGGAACTGGTAAAAAAAGCCAGTGAGGAAATGCCGCCTGCCGGCAGGAACACACTCACAAAATTCCTTTTAATGAACAGACGCGTGGCGTCGAAGATCGAAACTTTCAGTCTGACGGTAGCAAAGGAATACACATACATCAGTCCCTGCAGCAGGATGTAAGCCAGGGTGGAGATGACACCGGCAACGATCCACGACAGTTTTGCGGAGATGAGTACATCTTTAACGTTGATGATTTCGGAATGCTCATTTTTTATAAATACCACGCCCAGCGCAATAAAAAGGGATGTCAATGCAAACTGCGCAATGATCTTGGTATTGCTCTTAAAATTAGGGCTCACCCCGTGTCTTAGAAATTTCGGAACTAAATTTTTTACTGGTTTAAGATTCATGAAAAACGGGCTTTTCTATTCAAAAACAGGTTTTTATAATCATCAAAGCTAACATTGAGTCTGTTTCTTATTCCAAGACGCTCAAAGTTATAAAATTTGCCCGGACAACGATGATTTCTCATATTAAGAAATCATAAACCGGCGGCAAACTATTATTTTCTATTACTTTCCGGGCTTAAGAATTCATTACGGCTGCTGGCTGCGAAAGTATTCCAACGTATTTACGATTACCCTGGAAATATGGGCATGGTTATTTTCATAGCCGTGACCTCCGGCAACAAACACCACTTTAAATTCCTTTGGCAATTCAAAGGCCAGGTGGTCTTTTTCCTGCTGACCAAAAAATACCAGGGTATTGGTATGCTGCATTTTCTTTAACTCCGGCATCACAGGGAACGCTTCGGCACTGGAATGGTCGAACCAGCTGGCAAAATGGAACTCAAAATCTGCATGGGCATCCGGGGAGAGCAGAACGATCATATCCAGCTTGTTTTTCAGTTTCTCCGGCAAGCGGTTTACCACAAACGGGATAACATCGGCACCGAAAGAATATCCCAGCAAGATAAATGATTTCCGGTTCCATTCCTTGAGATAATGACTTACAATGCTGCTGACATCGGAAGCCACCTGATCCTTGGTTTTCTCCTTCCAGAAATACGAAAGCGCATCCAGTCCGACCGTAGGGACCCCGTCTTTGGAGAGATCCACACTCAAACCACGGATAAAGCCTTTCCATCCGCCGTCACCCGAAATACTGAACACCAGTGGCATGTCAGAATTCGTCCGGGAATCGACGATGTCGATGGGAAAATCAGGCGAATATTTTTTGATGGCCACAGGGTTTACAATATCATTATAGCAACTCAAAAACTCCGGCATCCAGTTTTTCGGTTTGGTGAAGCCATGACCGACATGGGCAAGCTCTACCAACTTTGCGCTGGATGCTGAATCCATAAACTGCTGATAGGATCCCGGAGGGCAGATCTCGTCATATTTTCCATCCAGCACATAAAAGGGGGTATTCATGTCTTTTCGTGGCTTCACCACATATTGGCCCGGTTTGTTGGTTGCGGCATAATGCAGCCCGCTCCCCTCACAGAGCTTTACTTTGGTGCCGAAGCCAGGGCAAAAGCCCAGGGCGATACCGCCTTTATAGGTTCCGTCGGGCGCTTCCGCCAGGAGCGTATAAACCAAGGTAGCTCCCGAAGAATACCCGGCCAGGATGGGATTATGATAGGTATCAAATTTGTATTTCGTCTGCAGATAGCGGCTCAGGGCCTCAAAATCTTCCGAAAGGTAAACACAATGTTCTTTGGATTTTTGAACCGATCTCCAGTAATGCGGCACATCGATCCCTACTACCAACGCTCCTTTGTTGGCCAACGCTTTGGCCATGCCAATCACTCCGTACTTCCAGCCGGCATCGCCGCTGAGAAAAAAAACAAGCTCTTTCGGACTGACGGGTTTATAAAGGGTCAGTGTGCCGAATTTTGCAGAGGGGAGCGTTTCAACTTTAACGGACTGGGCATAAGCACCCGCGTACATCCATAAAAGCAAACTGATTAATACTGCTCTCAATGTCTACTGATATTTAATGATTTAGACGTTCAATTTTAGCGGCGCAAAATACCTAATTTTTTCATCGAAAATCAAGTAGTTTGCATTTTCACTTTCTTAAATAATGCAAAGAAAATCCGGAAGCTTCCAAAAGCATTTCTCACGTACAGATCCTTCTGGGATCCACCGGAAACACTTTTATCAGGAAATGATATTCCTGCCGTTTCTATGCAAAAAGTAAAGGTTTAGTCCTGTTCGGGAATTTTGTAAACAATGGAGTTGATGTTCATACCGGCGCCCACGGATGCCAGCACAATATATTTGCCGGGAGTCAGCTTCTGCCCTTCCATCTCTCCTTTCCGGATGATATCGAGCAACGTGGGAACGGTAGCCACCGAGCTGTTTCCCAGCCACGAAATGGTCATGGGCATGATCTCCTTAGGGAAAGACCGGTATCCGTACAATTTAAACAGACGTTGCACGATGGCTTCATCCATTTTTTCGTTGGCCTGATGGATGAGAACCTTGTCGATGTCTTCGATGGAAAGTCCCGCTTTGTCGATGCTTTCCTTCACCGTATTCGGCACATGGGTCAAAGCATAGTTATACAGTTTTCGTCCGTACATCTTCAGATATACCTCGTTCCCGCTGTACTTCGGGTTGTAAGAGCTGTCCATCCAAAGTTCGAAAGCATGTTCGACGGTATCACTGCGCATGCTGTGTGAAATAATTCCAACCCGGTCTTCACTTTCAACGGCTTCCACGATGGTAGCTCCGGCACCGTCGGCATAGATCATGCTGTCGCGATCGTGCGGATCGCAAATGCGGGAAAGCGTATCGCCACCGATGATCATGGCACGTGATGCATCACCGGACTTCAGGAAATAATTGGCCTGGATCATGCCCTGCACCCATCCCGGGCAACCGAAAGGCAGGTCATAGGCAATGGTTCTGGGATTTTTGATGCCCAGTTTATGTTTTACCCTGGACGCCAGCGTCGGCACCTGATCCGTGTGTCGGTTAGATGCCGGCACATCGCCAAAATTGTGGGCAAAGATGATGTAATCCAGACTTTCGGGATCAACGCCGGAAGATTCCAGGGCATCTTTCGCAGCAAAGTATCCCAGATCAGAGGCTACTTGATCGTCGGTAATATAGCGGCGCTCCCTGATTCCTGTAATTTTCTCAAACTTCTCTATGATGTCCCCCGGATCATTTTCAAAAGACTCTCCGTTTTCATTGTAGAACTTAAAATCCATAAAAAAGCTGTTCGGAATTTTTTGAGTTGGGATATATTTTCCTGTACCGATAATCACAGTTTGTCTTTGACCTTTCATTGTAATATTTTTTAAAACCAAGGGGGCAAATTAAAGGAATAAATTCCAGAATATGCAACCGTAATGGGATGTTTTTTAAATAAGACACATCTAAAACCCTGCAAAAAACCTGAAAAAATTGCTTAAAAAGCGACTTCCAGCGGCTTTTCTTTCGGATTTAAAAATCTATTGTACAGCCAGTTGCTAATGAAAAAGATCACGGGAGCCGACAAAAGCCCGCTGATGACATCCAGGAAATAATGTGCCTTGATGTAAACGGTTGCAAAGCAGATCAGGACAGCCAGAAAAGCGACAATCCAGAAAAGTTTTGGAAATCTTTTGTAGATCAGGATCACATAAATAACCGACATGCCTACGTGGGAGCTTGGGAAAGCACCTGTCCTGCCATCTCCGATCCTGTCCGCCAGATTCACCAGTTGGCTGAAGACGCCCGAATGCACCCGCTCGTTTAATGGGGTCTGTAAATAATAAATCGGGCCTTCCGTAGGAAAAAGAATGAAAACCAAGTAATAAATGAATAAAGAAGTGATTACGATAAAAACAATCCGCTCTGTTTCTTCAGGATATTTGAAATAGAACAGCAGCGCGATACCGGCAGTCAGGAAATAATACGCGAAATAACCAAAATTCAGCAACTCACTAAACCAGGCCTCCGAAAACTTCTTCGAGAAAACTACGGATGGGAGATATCCAAAGATCCGTTCTTCCGCACTTACAATCCAGGCATCAAAAAAATGGTGATAAAACAACTGGTTCAGGTATGCCGTTTCCTTGAAAAGGTATGTCAGCAACAACAACGGATAAATCAGGTGAATCAGTTTAATCCATTTCAGGTTGCTTTTGGCCTGCGAATAGGCCAGTACGGCGATGAGCACAAAAATACCCAACCGCACCAGTAAATGAGGTCCGGGTTTGTGAAGTACAGAATAATTATAGAGGATCATGATCCCTGTAATCAGAAGATAGGTAACCGTCACGAGATCGATTACGGTGAATCCCCGGAAAAATGTTATGTCAATGGCACGTCTTTTCACGGGACAAAATTACGAATCAAATAGATTGTCGAGCACAAGGGTAAACAATTCTTGATCGGTAAGCCCTAAAGCGCGCGCCTGCTGCGGCAGGATGCTGTTTTTGGTCATGCCGGGGATGGTATTCAGCTCCAGAAGATAAAGATCGGTTTCCGTAGCGATGTAATCGAACCGCACAAAACCTTTACAGTCCATTTTCCTGTACAAAAATGACGAGATCGTTTTGATGTCGATGCTGATCTCTTCGGGAATATCGGCCGGAGTGATCTCCTGCGACCTCCCGGAATATTTGGCTTCATAATCAAAGAATTCATTTTCAGGAATGATCTCCGTCAGCGGGAAAACCAACAATTCCTCTCCCCGCTTCACAAGGCCGCAGCAGAGTTCATGCCCGGCGAGCATTTCTTCGATCAGCACACGGTTGTCTTCAAGGAAAGCTTTCTCAACGGCGCCGTCAAATTCTGCTTCGGATTTCACCTTTGTCACCCCTACGCTGGAGCCGCTGGAAGAAGGTTTAATAAACATGGGAAACCCCAGCTCCCTGATAATTTCCTTCTTGTTGATGGATTCTCCTTTGAGGAATGAATAGGCTTTGGCTGTTTTGATGCCAAAGTCATGAACAAAATGATTGAAGAGATACTTGTTAAAACTCAGGGCCGAAACATCCACACTACACGAAGAATAAGGAATTCCCAGCATATCCAGATAGCCCAACAACTTCCCGTCCTCGCCCGGCGTACCGTGGATGGCATTGAAAACCGCATCAAATTTGATTTTCTCATCCTTCAATAAAAGGCTGAAATCGGTTTTATCCACCGGATATTTTGTGCCGTCGTCTAAGATACAGTTCCATTCCCTTCCTTTTATTTCAACCAGATACGGCCGATATTTCGATGGGTCAATGTTTTTCGCGGCCATTTTTCCGCTGGCTATGGAAATCTCATACTCTCCGGAATTTCCCCCACATACAATGGCAATGTTTTTCATGTTCAAAACCAATAATTTTTACCTTTGTGAGTTATTATTTACACAGGCTGGCTTCACTGAATCAACACTTAGATTTGTATATATCAGGGCCATAGCCATTTTATTTTTTTCGGATTTACGGAACAAAGTTAAAATTTAAAGCGAGTTTACACACTTTGAAGGATTAATAATTCAACCATGGGCTTCTTTTATTTCTTAGGGAAAAGGAAATTTTACATTCAAATTTTGATTGCCATTTTTCTGACCATTTTTCTGATCTGGGGCGTGCTGCAATCGCTGGCATGGTATACGAGGCACGGAGAGGTTTACCTCGTTCCGGATCTTACCGGTAAGACGGTAAAGGAACTGAAAGAGCAACATTACGACCAGTATTTTACGCTGAATGTCATCGACTCTGTTTTCGATAAGAACCATGCTCCCGGCTCTATTGTGATGCAGAATCCTTTATCCGGTTCACAGGTGAAACTTGGCAGAAATATCTATCTTACGGTGGTGGCCAAAAGGCCTGAAATGGTGGATATGCCCAACCTGAAAAACCTGTCGCTGCGTCAGGCACTGGTGACACTAGACGAAAAAGGACTTCCCGTGGCAAACCTGAATTATGTAGACTATTTTGCGAAAAACGCAGTGATAGACCAGTATGTGAACAATGAACCCATTGAACCGGGAACCCAGATTCCCAAGGGAACTTATATTACGCTTATCGTGGGGCGTGGCGACAACCCGAGCCAGATTCCTATTCCTTTTATTATCGGTGAAAAGATGAAAGATGCACATGAAGCCCTTCATTATGCATCACTGAATGTGGGAAAAGAATATTTTCTGGATGGCAACGACACAACCCATGCCAGGGTATTCAAAACGGAACCGGGCGAACTTTCCAATTCATTGATGAACGAAGGGGACTCGATCACCATCTGGTACCGTTCGGATGAGAATTTCGACTTTAAAAACTATATCAAACAACTGAACGACACCACCTATGTTGACTCCACGGCAATGGATTCAACCGCCCTGGATACCGGCAAAGTGAAGCGCGCACCCATAAAATATGATACGCTGCAATAAAATCTGTTTTGTCATCGTGTTGATGTTGCTTCCCGGCTTTTGGTTACAGGCTCAGGAGCGGCTCACCGGTTTGAGTACCAACGAACAGATCGCCTGGCATTATCAGCAATGGAAACAACACTACAAAACGGAAAAAGCCGTTACTCAAACGCTGCTGCAGCTTCCATTTTTTGACGATTTTAAAGGCACATCGGTATACCCGGATTCCACCAGATGGATCGGAAAATCGGCTTTTGTAAACAATGACTTCGGATATCTGCCTCCCGATCGGGGCGTCGTCACTTTTGACGCGCTGGATTCTTCCGGCAATGTATACACTACCGCCAGTTCCACACCTTCTGTCGCCGACATGCTGACATCACAGCCCATACGTCTGGATTCGCTGATTGCCGGCACGACGAAAAAAGCGTTATCACCTGCCGATTCGCTGTACCTGAGTTTTTATTACCAGCCACAAGGGGTCGGTAATGCACCGGAAGCAACCGATTCGCTGATTCTCGATTTCAAGTACCCGACGGGAGATTCCGTTTACCGGACCGCCGATTCCACCTGGCAACCGGAATATATCTGGAAACCGGTGTGGAAAACCCCAGGAATGGAGCTGGATACTTTCCGGTCGATTTACGGAAAATACTTTGTCCAGGTGATGATCCCCATCCGGGATGCCGCTCTTTTTTACAAAGGATTCCAGTTTCGGTTTTACAATTATGTGACCATTGCCAACAACACCAACCCGTCGTGGAAAACCAATACGGACGAGTGGAATGTGGATTATGTGTATCTGAATACCGACCGTTCTGCAGGAGATACCACTTACAAAAAACTTATCTTTTCTGGAACTTATCCGTCTTTTATAAAAAATTACACTTCGATGCCCTATGCACAATACCGTGCTGATCCTACTAATTCTACCAATCCGACATTTCATGTTTATATTGCCAATCTGGACAAAGTAGCACACCAGGCACATTATAATTATACGGTCAGCCAGGAAGGCGGCTCATTTAACTACTCTTATGACGGTGGTTCCAACACGTTACAGCCGTTCTTTTCGGCGGGTTTCGAAGATTGCAATTCCACGGCTTCTGCGGCACAGGCCTGCCCCCCGGTGAACAGTTTGTTTTCACTGGATTACGATCAGGATACAGCTTCCTACCTTATTAAACAGTTCATCAGCGATCCTGAAGACAGAACGGTTCAGGGAGATTCCATGGTTTACAAACAACAGTTCTACAACTACTTCTCCTATGATGATGGCACACCAGAACAGGGATACAGCATCGAGCCTTCGGGCGCCATGGTTGCCTGCAAATTCAAGATGAATACACCGGATACACTGACGGCGATCAAAATTTATTTCAACAAACCCCAGGGCGGAAGCTCCCTGATCAATTTTAATCTGATGGTCTGGAGCGACAACAACGGCAAGCCGGGAGATATTATCTACGAGCAGGATAACGAAAAAGTACAATGGAGTCCGGATCTGTATGGTTTTTACACCTATACACTCAATCAGCCCGTTGTAGTGTCCGGCTTATTTTATGTGGGATTGCAACGGCAGCAGGAAGCGGTGAACATCGGTTTTGATGCCAATCATGATGCGCAGAGCAAGATCTTTTATTATACGGACAACAACTGGTACGCATCCGGTTTTCATGGAGCGTTGATGATCCGGCCGGTGATCGGCAAAAACATTGTACTGGCAACACAAAACCATCCGGCTGCCAACGACAATATTCTGCGGGCTTATCCCAATCCGGCTTCAAACGGTGTTTCCTTTTCCGGACTGAGCATTCAGGCAGGAACACCTGCCAGGATAGCGTTATACAATGTGGTGGGAAATCTGGTGAGCCGACAGGAACTAACGAAAAACTATTTCTCCACCCAATACCTTACCAACGGTTTCTATATTGCACGGATCGCTGTTAAAGACAAGATTTATATTGTACGGTTTATTGTAAGAAAGTAAGACATGGTAACTATAGAAGATATCGAAGACGAAGAACGAGAAGATGGTCAGGAGCCAGAACTCTATGAACATCACAGAATTGCAGTAGATCCGGGGCAGGTGCCCATGCGTATTGACAAATTCCTGTTCAACAGGATCATGAATACGTCGCGAAATAAGATCCAAAATGCCGCCAAAGCGGGGAATATCCTGGTGAATGAATCTGCCGTAAAG
>CAYWBO010000022.1:13067-38133 GCA_964456625.1 uncultured Lentimicrobiaceae bacterium
ATCGACAAAGATACCAGCGGACTGTTGCTGGTGGCCAAAAACGAAATGGCACAGACAACGCTGGCAAAACAGTTTTTCGATCACACGGTCGAACGAGTTTACCAGGCCATCGCCTGGGGCGATTTTGAGGAAGACGAAGGCACCATCGAAGGCCACGTGGGACGCCATCCGAAGGACCGCCGCATGATGACCGTTTATAAAGACGGTTCCTACGGCAAACCGGCAATCAGCCACTACAAAGTGCTGGAGCGATTGGGTTACGTCACCCTGGTGCAATGCAAACTGGAAACCGGACGCACGCACCAGATCCGGGCACATTTCAGATACGTCGGCCATCCGCTCTTCAACGATGAACGTTACGGCGGCGATCAGATTGTCAAGGGAACTACCTTTACCAAATACAAACAGTTCGTGCAGAATTGCTTTAAAATGATTCCCAGGCAGGCGCTGCACGCCAAAACGCTGGGCTTTGTGCATCCCACCACAAGAAAAAAACTGTTTTTCGATTCAGAACTACCTGAAGACATGCAACAGGTGATTGAGAAGTGGAGAAATTACGCTTCCCGTATTGTAGAGGACGAATAGCTTATATCTGACCTTTTAATATTTTCCAGGCCAGATCGGACTGAAAACCTTTCTGAACGGCAAACTTTACCAGTTTGTTCTGACGGATGTAATCATTTTGTCCGGTTACTTTTTTGGAGGATAAAATGGCTTTCAATGTGTTGATGTATTCTTCTTCGTCGATTTCGCCCAGGCCGATCTGGATGTACAGATCCGGTATCTGCTTCTGCTTCAACGCATAGATGATCTTATTCCGGCCCCATTTGTTGTAACGCAGTTTTCCCACCGCGAAAGCCCGTGCGAACCGTTCTTCATCCAGATAATTTTCTTCTTTAAGTTTGGAAACGATCTCTTCGATGGTTTCTTCCGAAGCTTTCCACTGCATCAACCGGTTTTTGACATCGTCGATGCTGCGCTCCTGGTAAGCACAGAAATTGCGTGCTTTTTCCATTAAAAAATCAGGCGGAGGGGTCATGGGTTTTGTATTTAAAGGTGCACCCGAAAATACGAAATATTTTCCATCCCCAAAAGGGAAAACGGGCAAAAGTCACCCCCAGGTAACAAACCGGTATCCCAGCTTTGAAAAGTGCTCCAGAAATCTTGGCAGGACATACAGCACATTTTTTTCCGCCTTTACACTGTCGTGAAAAACAACCACATCACCCGGCCGGGTTTTTTGGATGGCTTTTTTCAGACAGATTTCCGCATCATAGTTGGAATCATAATCATGGGTGATGACAGTCCACATGACAATATTGTAATTTTCTTTGAGCTTTTTTATCTGCGACCGTCTGATTTTCCCGTGAGGCGGTCTGAAAAATCTGGAATGCACCAGATTGTTGCACTTTTCAATGTTTTCAAGGTACACATTGTCCGGAACTTTCCATCCCTGCATGTGATTAAACGTATGATTTCCAACCTGATGTCCGGCATCCAGTACTGATTGCAACGTCTCGGGATAACGCTGAACATTTTCACCGACACAAAAAAAACAGGCCATTGCATCATATTGGGCGAGAATATTCAATATTTTTGGTGTGATGTTTGGATGAGGCCCGTCATCAAAAGTCAGATAAATTTCTTTTGAAGTAACATGCTCTTTCCAAATAAGTTCCGGAAACAGCTTGTGCAAAAAACGGGGTGTTTGCATTTTCATACTAACAACAAATAAAGAACAAATTTATAAACGAAATTCAATTACAGCCAAAAAATAGCGACCAAAGATAGGACACAAATTATTCAAGGTTAAACGAAAAAAAATGAAACGATTAGTATTATTAAGGCATGGCGAGAGTGCCTGGAACAAAGAAAACCGCTTTACCGGATGGACCAACGTTCCGCTTTCGGACCAGGGCATTCAAGAAGCAAAAAAAGCAGGCCAGGTATTGAAAAAAGAAGGTTATACTTTCAGAAGGGCATATACATCTTATCTGACCCGTGCCATTAAAACACTTTGGCTGGCATTGGAAGAAATGGATCTGATGTGGATCGAAGAACGGAAAAGCTGGCGACTGAACGAAAAACACTACGGCAATCTGCAGGGGTTGAACAAAGCCGAAACGGCACAAAAATACGGTGATGAAAAGGTCCTGATGTGGCGCCGCAGTTTTGACATTCCGCCGGAACCGCTATCCGACGATGATGAAAGAAACCCACGCTTTGACCCACGTTATGCAAAGCTGACTCCGGAGGAACTGCCGCTGACCGAATCGTTGAAAGAAGTGATCGAAAGGATGCTTCCTTACTGGGAAAGTGAGATCAAACCTTCGCTGGAAGAAATGGGTGATCTGCTGGTAGCCGCTCACGGCAACAGCCTCCGGGCTTTGGTGATGCATCTGAAAGGCATGAGTGAAGAAGAGATCATCAAATTCAACATCCCGACTGGAATACCGTATGTCTTCGAATTTGACGACGACATGAACTTTATCAAAGACTACTTCCTGGGCGATCCGGAAGAGGTCAAAAAACTTATGGAACAAGTGGCCAATCAGGCCAAAGGAAAATAAAAACTGAGGGGAGACTCTGTGCTCCCCTTTTCTTTCCGATTAAGACCTGATCCTTGCCATTTTGTCAAAAACTAAAATGCTATGGAAAAAACCTGGGTCATTCCCGATACACACGGGTGTTTGGAAACGCTGAAAGCACTGATCTTTCAGCAAATAAATCCTGACAAGCAAGATCATCTGATCTTTTTAGGCGACTATATGGATCGCGGCCCCGACAGCAAAGGGGTGCTCGATTTTGTTATGGAACTTCAAACGCAAGGCTATCATGTAACCGCGTTGACCGGGAACCATGAATCCATCTGTGCGAAGGCGTTTGAGGAATGCCAAAAGCTGAAACATCATCCTGGTTATCAGCATTTCGGCCGTTATCAACAACACTGGTCCGGGCTGGGTGGCATTCAGACATTGAAAAGTTTTCAGGTGGAAAATCCGGGTGATATTCCCCAAAAATACATCGACTGGATAAGCTCGCTGGATCATTATGTGGAACTGGAGCACTTTTTTGCAGTCCATGCGGGTTTTAATTTTGATGTGGAAGATCCCTTTTCCGATACCGAATCCATGATGTGGATCAGGAATTATATTACCATACCCGAAAAGATCAAAGGCAAGAAAATCGTTCATGGGCATAATCCTTCCACACTTGAAACCATCAAAGAAAATATTGAAGACAAGCGCGCGATGTCCATCAATCTGGATAACGGAATTTATCTTACCGGTTTCCCGGGATACGGAAACCTGGTGTCACTGGAACTCAACAGCATGGAATACAAAATCCAGAAAGTGATAGATCCGGTAGATTATTTCACAGATTAATATCCTCGGTTATCGAAAGTTGCACCTGTCCGTTTTGCAATATACATGCATCAGCCACCCTATTAAACTGAGACAGATCCAGTGCATTTAAAATATAATCAGCGCGCTGCAACGATGCTTCCACATAGGCTTTGAAAGCCCGGTTACTTTCACCTTTTATCATCAGGAAAACCGCAGGTTTCATAATGTTGATCAAACTGTTAGATTCACACACAACAATTTCATTTCCATTCAGATGGCTTTGCATTTCCTGAAAAGCCGCTGGCAAAAAATTGTCGTTGGTCCGGATGAAAAATGATTTCCTGGCCCCGGCTTTCAGAAACCGCATACTGTCTTTATTTCCGTCGGTTCTGGTTTCTTCCCAGATGAAAAAACCCGCATCACTTTTCGTTTCATGTTTACCATGAAATTCCAGCCCTTCAGGCTTGATATTCGATATTTTGATCCCGGTAACGGAGCCAAACCGGCTGAGGTTTGCAATCAGCATCTCCATGAGGGTCGTTTTCCCGATATTCCTTCCTGTTCCTCCCACCAGCACCCACAATTTTAAAAATGTCATTTTACTGTTTTTTAATAACTTATATAGCCTTTTTTATTGTTTATAAATTAACAATTAATTTGATTTTAAGGTCAGAAGGTAATCAATATATTGTAACTTTGCTCTGTCAAATAAAAAACAAAATTATGGACAATTTATTCAGAAAGGACGCTTTTAATTATCATGCTTTGGGGCGTCCCGGGAAAATAGAGGTTATTCCTACCAAACCCTATTCTACCCAACGCGACTTATCATTAGCTTATTCTCCGGGCGTTGCAGATCCCTGTCTTGCTATCAAGGACAATCCAAGTGATGTGTACAAATACACCGCCAAGGGAAACCTAGTGGCTGTAATCTCCAACGGAACTGCAGTGCTGGGACTCGGAAATATTGGTCCTGAAGCCGGAAAACCCGTGATGGAAGGAAAAGGCTTGCTTTTCAAAATTTTTGCTGATGTGGATGTTTTTGACATAGAGATCAACGAAACTGATCCCGACAAGATCGTTGAAGTGATCAAAGCCATTGCTCCGACATTCGGCGGTATCAACCTCGAAGACATCAAAGCTCCGGAATGCTTCTACATCGAAGACAGGCTGAAAGAGGAACTGGACATCCCTCTGATGCACGATGATCAGCATGGAACAGCCATTATTTCTTCAGCCGGTTTATTGAATGCGATTGAAATTCTGGGAAAGAAAATTGAAGATTTAAAAATCGTGGTGAGTGGCGCCGGCGCATCGGCCATTTCCTGTACCAAGCTTTATATCAAGCTGGGAGCTAACCCGAAGAACATCATCATGCTCGACAGCCGGGGTGTTATCCACACAGATCGCACCGACCTGAATGAAACAAAAAAACAGTTCGCTACCAGCAAACCCATCCATACACTGGAAGATGCGGTGAAAGGGGCTGACATGTTTTTGGGATTATCCATCGGTGGCCTGATGACACCTGAAATGTTATTGTCCATGGCTGACAATCCGATCGTTTTTGCACTGGCCAACCCAACGCCTGAAATTTCTTATGACCTGGCCATGCAGACCCGCTCGGATGTGTTAATGGCCACAGGACGTTCCGACTTCCCGAACCAGGTGAACAATGTGCTGGGATTTCCCTTCATTTTTCGTGGCGCGCTGGATGTGAGGGCAACCAAAATCAATGAAGAAATGAAACTGGCTGCAGCGAAAGCATTGGCTGCACTTGCCAAAGAACCTGTACCGGACGAAGTAAATGTAGCTTATGGTATCAGTAATCTGAAATTCGGAAGGGATTATATCATTCCCAAACCCACCGACCCAAGGCTGATCGAAACCGTGGCTCCTGCTGTGGCAAAGGCCGCTATCGAATCCGGTGTCGCTCAGCGCACCATTGAAGACTGGGAAAAATACCGCGAAGAACTGAGAAAAAGAATGGGACTTTCAAATCCGTTGAAACGGCAAATGAGAGCCGCCTGCAGAAAAAATCCCAAAAGAGTCCTTCTTGCTGATGCTGAAAATTACAAGATACTGAAAGCCGCAGAAATTGTTGCCAATGAAAAGCTGGCCATTCCCATTTTGTTAGGTAATGAATCTAAAATTAAGAAAATCATCGCAGAAAACGACCTGGAACTTGACGAAGTTCAAATCATAGACCCGAAATCGGACCTCAATAAGGAAAAGATGAATGGTTGTGTACAACAACTTCTTGATAAACGGAAACGCCGTGGCATGACACTTCGTGCCGCCAAGGAACACATGAAGCTGAACAGCTATTTCAGCAGCATGCTGGTGGAAAACGGCGAAGCAGATGCTGTTCTTTCAGGGCTAACAAGAAACTATCCCGACACCATCCGTCCCGCTTTGCAGGTCATCGGAAGAAAACCTAACGTACAAACCGTCACAGGCTTGTACATTGTTCTGACCGATGAGGGCCCATTGTTCCTGAGCGATTGTACCGTAAACAAAGAGCCTACAGCGGAAGAACTGGTTCAGATTACACTGCAGGCTGCCGACGTCGTAAAACGTTTCAACATGGAACCTGTGATTGCCATGCTCTCTTACTCGAACTTCGGATCTGTAGAAGCATCAGAACCAATCAAAGTACGGCAGGCGGTTCAGGAACTGCATAAAAACTATCCCGATCTTTGTGTGGACGGTGAGATCCAGGCCAATACCGCTTTGGATCAGGAGCTGATGCAGGAGAACTTCCCGTTCTCGAAAATTCTCGGGAAAAATGTCAATACGCTGATTTTCCCCGATCTGTCCTCAGCCAACATTGCTTACAAACTGCTGAATAAAACAGGCGGTTTTGAAGTGATCGGCCCCATTCTGAACGGCATGAACAAACCGGTTCACATCCTGCAGATGGGCAGCAGTGTCAACGAAATTGTCAATATGATTTTGATTGCAGGAATGGATGCTGCACAGAAGTAAGGTTTTTTAAGGTTATTATTCAGGAGGCGGCCCGGAATCCGGGCCGCCTCTGCTGTTTTCCGCAAAGAAGATCCCGGTTTTCTGGCACACAAGATTTTTATGGTTATTTTTGCGCAAAATTTTTGCAATGCACGAATATCTGAATCTGGGAATTGTAACGGTACTGACTTTTCTATTCAACATGCCTTGGGGATACTGGCGGGCATCCGTAAAAAAATTCTCCTGGAAATGGTTTCTGGCCGTTCACCTTCCCATTCCTTTCATTGTTTTCTTACGTTTTCATTTTCATTTGGGTTTCCAGCTATACACCTATCCTTTCCTGGTAGGCGCTTTCTTCCTGGGACAGTTTGTGGGTGCCAAATTTTACAACAAGAAAAAAAAAGCAAAAATTCTGGCCGACTAGCATCCGGGAATAATTGAAATCTTACTTTATTGTAAAAAATTAACAGAAAAGGACCGTTCTAGAGGCCATATCATTTCGTGGCTGGATACGCTTCTGCCAGTAGTCCATTTTTGAAGTTTCTGTTTAAGGTTTCAATAGGTTAATTTTTCTGATTCGGGGGTAATTTTTTCTGATTTAGGCGGATATAATTCTGATACTTTCGCCCAAACGACCAAAATGGATTTTTATTGCCTAACTTTGTGAAAAAGCTGTCTATGAGGAAATTTCTGCTCTGGATATTTCTGTTTTCATTCCTGAGTTCATTTGCGCAGAATGACACATTGACCGTATTGCAATACAACTTGTTGAATTACGGAAATTATACCAGTTATTGTACCTCATCAAACAACAATTACCACGACAAGGACGGTTATATTCGCACCATAGTCAACTATATCAATCCGGATATATTTACGGTTTGCGAAATGTCTAAAGATACGGCCATGCAACGGCACTTACTGAATGCCGCGCTGGACACACTCGGGATTACAAAATACAAGATGGCCAACTTCATCAGGCAAAATAGCAGCTCCTATTTGGTGAACATGCTTTATTACAATTCGGAAAAACTGGGATTGGCCGGACATACGATTGCCCAAAGTTATGTGCGGGATGTGGATGTGTACAAGCTTTACTTCAAGTCTAATAATTTAAATCAGGGAGACACGGTTTTTCTGTATTGTGTGGTGGCACACCTCAAAGCAGGCAGCACCACCGGCGATGCAGATGAAAGGACAACCATGGCAACCAATACCATGACGTACCTCAAAAAACTAGGAGCACTCAACAACTATCTGCTCATGGGCGATTTTAATGTATATCATTCCAGCGAACAGGCTTTTCAGGAATTCACCGTGAATTATTCCATGACGGCTGCGCCATCGCTTGTTTTTTATGATCCGATAGATGAAGTTGGCGACTGGCATAACAATGCTATCTATGCCGCTTATCACACACAAAGCACGCACACATCTTCATCGGGTTGTGCTTCCACAGGTGGCATGGATGACCGATTCGATTTTGTCCTGATTTCAAATGAGATAAAAGATGACCTGAATAGAATAAAATATATTCCAGGAACATACCATGCCGTAGGACAAGACGGGCAACATTTTAACCAGTCACTTTTAGACGATCCTGCCGACAAAGTCGTCCCTTCTGAGGTCTTAAATGCGTTGTACCAAAACTCGGACCACTTACCGGTAGCCATGAAGTTGCTGGTTGAAGAGCCGATGGGAATTAACTCCTGGGCCAATGTTGACTTTGATAATTTTCATTTTGTCAACCCTGTCGGAAATACCTTTGATTTTACGGTCAGTTCGGAAGGAACAGCACCACTAACTGTTGAGATCTTCTCCATTCTCGGACAAAAAGTTATGACAAAACGATTCTTCCTGACAAAAGGCCTATCAAAGTTCTCTGTGGATATGGGCAGCTTGCCCAGAGGCATGTATATAGTAAGATTTTCTGATGAAAACCGTCATCTGAACTTTACAAGAAAACTCCTGAAAAAATAGACTGCAACCGCATTTCAACAAAAAAGCAGACGCCAAAGGCATCTGCTTTTTTGTTATCCAAAAGGAAACTCTTAATCTTCTTCCTCTTCCAGCGACTCTTCGTATTCTTTCAACAGCCTTTCCTGAACATCTGTCGGAACCTGCTGATATTGATCGAATTTCATGTTGAAAACACCGCGACCGGAAGTGATCGAGCTGAGTGATGTAGCATATTTCGAAAGCTCGGCTCCGGGAACTTTAACGCGGATCACCTGGTTTTTACCGGCGCTGTCCATTCCCATGATCATCCCGCGACGGCCCTGAAGATCTGTCATCACAGAACCCATGGCATCTTCGGGAACCATGACTTCCACATCATAAACCGGCTCCATGATTTTAGGACCTGCTTCTTTAAATGCCTGGCTGAAAGCATTTCTACCGGCCAGCTTAAATGAGATTTCGTTAGAATCAACCGGGTGCATTTTACCGTCGTAAATATAGACTACGATATCACGAGCATAGGAACCTGTCAGCGGGCCTTCGTTCATTCTTTCCATGATCCCTTTCAGGATGGCAGGCATAAAACGGGCATCGATGGAACCACCAACGATACAGTTGTGGAAGACGAGCTTTCCACCCCAGGCCAGATCATAGACCTCGGTTCCCCTTACCGGGAAATCGGTAGGGTGTTTGTAATTTTCAACATAAGGCTGGATCCTTAAATGTACTTCACCAAACTGGCCTGAACCGCCGGATTGTTTTTTATGACGATAGCTGGCGTTTGCGATCTTGGTAATGGTTTCACGATACGGCACTTTTGGAATACCGATCTCAACTTCCAGGTTGTTCGCCTTGTTCAGATACCATTTTACGGTATTCACATGGAATTCGCCCTGACTTTGTATCAGTTGCTGTTTCAACTCACGTGAATAGGTTACTCCAAGACTCGGATCAATTCTGTGAAGTTCGTTAAGCACGGCCCCCATTTTTTCATCATCGGCTGAGTTGACAGGTTTGATGGCTACGGTATACAATGGATCGGGCATAGCAAGCAGTGCAAATCCGCTGTCGACCTTTTTGGGATCCATCAGAGTGTCACCGGTCAAAACATCTTTCAGCTTGATGGTGGTAGCAATGTCGCCTGCTTCCACCTCTTCCACCTTTTCACGGTTCTTGCCGTTCAGCAAAAACAGCTGCGTAATCCTTTGTTTATCACGTGTTCTGGCATCAACCAGATCCATCCCCTCCTTGATTTTACCGCCATATACCTTGAAGAACGAAACCTCACCCAGGTGTTGTTCAACGGAAGTTTTAAATACAAATAAAGCAGGTGTTTCCTTAGAATCGCATTTGAATTCCAAACCGTCAACAGTTTTGCGAGGGGGCATATCAGTAGGCGCCGGGCACGATTTACCGATGAAATCCAAAATTCTTGAAACACCGATACCGTGCTTCGCCGTTGCTACCATCACGGGGAATATGGTACGACTGATTAAGCCCAGGCGAAGACCTTCGCGCATTTCTTCAATGGTCAGGGTATCGTTTTCGAAGTATTTTTCCATGAGTTCTTCGGCACCTTCGGCAGCATTTTCAATCAGTTTAAGATGCAATTCGGTAGCACGGTCTATCTCTAAATCAGGGATATCCGAAACTTCCGGCTCGCCACCGCCGTTTTTATATTTCAATTGTTTCATCAAAACCAGATCAATGATGGTGCTGAAGTTTTCTCCGGCATCCACAGGATACTGAACAACCGTCACTTTTTCACCAAAATAATCAGTTAGGGAATTGATGGCATCGTTAAAGTTTGCCATGTGATGATCAAGCTGATTCACCACGAAAACCACCGGGCTGTTGGCTGTGGAAGCCTGCCTCCAGGCTGTTTCGGTAGTGGCTTCAACACCGGCCTGTCCGTTAATCAGCAATAAGGCAGTGTCGGCCACACTCAGTGCAGCGATGGTTTCCCCCACGTAATCGGCAAATCCGGGAACATCGATCATGTTAATCTTCTTATTATCATAAACGGTGTGTAATAAAGAGGAATGAACCGAATGTTCTCTTTCCTGCTCAATGGGTCTGTAATCGGAAACTGTATTCTTGTCTTCCACAGCTCCCTTCCGGGTGATCATCTTGCCTTCGAGCAACATGGCTTCCGCCAACGTTGTCTTTCCCGATTTGGCCCCTCCGATTAGCGCTACATTCCTGATTTCACTAGCTTGATATACCTTCATATGCGATAATTTTTTTGATATTAAAATATCTTATGACAAAGATTCTTCCTCCTCTATAAGATTGATTTTAAATGAGTTGAAAATGATATGTAAAAAATAATTTCCGCTCTCAAAACGAGCGATCGCAAATGTAATAAAAAACAATCAGTTTTAAAATTCAGTAAGTTATTTAGAAAGATTAAAAGTCTAAAGCTCTTTCTATTGTTGTTTAATTTGCTATAGCGTTGCTCTTTTTGTCTTGATCACAATCTGATGGCACAGAAATCGAGCGGGAAGATTTTAGAAAAATCCTGTCCGAAAGATTGTTTCTTACGGCCCACCTCGATTTCAGGAAATTTGACGGTTATATTAAAAAAATAAAAAAAATTTTCTATTAACTTGCTTAATATTAATTAATATCGTATCTTTAGCATCTTATTTTTTATAAAAAGAGCAATTGACATAATCGGGTAGTATAACTAAAAATTTTGTAAAACGTCCATTTTCAGTCTTCTGTGATTTCATGTTCAGACCAAATGGACTTTGTTGTAAGCACTTGGAATTTAAATATTTGTGAATTGTTTTTAACAACATTGTAATTATGTTCCGGGGTTATCAAAGTAAGTTAAACAGAAAAGGCTAACGTATGAGGAAACTATACTTTTTAGTAATAATGTACCTATTTACTACAATTATCTTCGGACTGTCGACGTTACAAGGCCAAAATGTGGGTACAAATAATGGGGGAAATGCTCAGATTCTTCATTTGGATCCCATTTCGATCCCTCTTCCGGTACATTTCATGCAACGGCTCAATTTGCAGTTTCTCAGGACTCATAAACCTACTTTTAAGGCCACCAACATCCAAAACACCAAAATTGACACGGCTGTTGTTTATTCTGTTTTAAGCAGCCCGGAAAGAAATATCTTTTTTTACACCCAGACAGAAAACCGAAGCGCTACACAAACCCAGACTATGAAGAACGGAAATTGGGTTAAATCTGTGATGGATACTGCAACCTACGATCAGGTGGGAAACCTGTTATCCGACAGTTGGCGAAACTGGGTCAGCGGAAGCTGGCAAAACAGTACCCGAAAACTTTACTCCTATAACTCCCAGAGAAACTTACTTTCGACCCTGATGCAAAATTGGGAAAACGGCGGATGGGCTAACAAAGACAGTAGTTACTACACGTATAACTCCGACATGAAGAAAGCGGCCTATTATGAAGATAAATGGGACGGAAGCAGTTGGGCTATAAATGCTTATGAAATTTACTCCTATGATTCTGTCGGAAATCTTTCTACAACATACCGATATATCTGGAACGATTCGGTCTGGGACAACCAGCAGAAATATTCATTTACTTACGATTCAGTGGGAAATGTAGTCACAAGTACGATTCAAAACGGCAGCCGGCAGCAGTGGACCAATTATTACCAGGAAAGTTATACTTACGACGCTTCCAGCAATATGATTTCCTATGTGAGTAAATTCTGGAAAAATTCAGCTTGGGTTAACTCCGAAAGGTACATGTATACTTACAATACTTCCAATTACATAACAAGCGGTATAGGAGAATTGTGGACCAACAGTACCTGGGTAAACAATGAAAAAGCCATGTATTATCATGACCAGTACGGCGGGATAGAATCTGCCAAGAATCAAATCTGGAAAAACTCAGCCTGGGCAGACACGACGTTATACCAATACGTGTTTGACCAACAGGGAAATGCCATTTCAGGTGATTTTTACGCTTGGAATGGACAAGCCTGGGATCAAAATCAGGACGGGCTGCTTCAGGTTTCTTATAATTACAATCTGAACCAATCTTATTTCACTGGTTACCATGTAGATGCTTATTATGAAAAATCCTTAACAGAAGGAATTCATGAGCTGACCGATGTTACCGGTTTAAGTTGTGGACCCAACCCTGCTTATGGCTCTACCAATCTGATTTTTAATCTTAAAAATAAAGCACAACTCAAAATATATCTGTTCAACCTTTATGGTGAGAGAATTCAAACCATTTATGATGGAACTTTGAATCAGGGTGAACACAGGTTTAATATCAATTTGCAAAGTTTATCCAATGGCATTTATTTCGCCATGCTAGCATCCGGAAACGGAACCAAAACTATTAAGATAATCAACATGCATTAGCCTGATTGATTATGACTACATGCATTGTTACAAGGAAAAAGGGAAAAAAATAAAACATTATATCATGAAAAAGCTTCTTTACTTTATAAGCTCAGCGTTGTTGGGGGTGTTTCTTCTTACAACGAGTTCTGTCGTGAAAGCTCAAACGCCATCGATTTCAATTATACAACCAAACGGCGGAGAAGAATGGGTTGTGGGAACTTCCCATTTGATTTCATGGACAGATAATCTGACCAATCCGGTGATGATACTTTTGAGTACGGATGGCGGTACTAGTTATAGTGACACGCTGACGCATTCTGTTTCCGGCAGCACGTGGGGATGGAATATCCCGGCAAGCCAGGACACTTCAAGCAAATGCTTGATCAAGATTGTCAGCACCACAAACAGCAGCATTTTCGCAACAAGTGATGCGATTTTTGCGCTCAAGGCAACTCAGCCGGCTGACTCAAATGCCATCATCCAACCCAATGGAGGTGAAAAATGGGCCGTTGGTACCAGTCATCTGATTACCTGGACAAATTATGTTACCAAAGCCGCCATTCAACTCAGTACCGACGGGGGAAAAACCTTTACAACCCTAACTGGAGCAGACTCTATATCAGGTTCAACATTTACGTGGAATATTCCCACTTCACAAACACTTTCGGATTCCTGCCTGATCAAACTTGTTCAAGTCCACGACACCAGCGTTTATGTTGAAAGTGACTCTCTATTCTCGATTGTTGCAACCCCTGCTAGTGGCGCCATTACTTTATTACAGCCTAGTGACACTGGAATTCATTGGAAAGTTGGAACTGAGCATTTGATCTCATGGTCAGACAATTTCGTAGATTCTGTAAAAGTTGTTCTACTGCGCAAAAACAAAGTCTTGAACACAGATACGATTTTCGACACGCTTTCGACGAATGCATATGGTAGCGGATACGGATGGACAATTGCTGATACTATCCCCTTTGACTCCACTTATAAAATTGCGGTATACAATGCTGTTGATTCAACCATAGCTGATACAAGTGCTAATTACTTTACCATCGATTCCATCACTGCTGGGGATACAACTTCTGTGGCGAAAACTATCACTCTGGTGCAGCCAAATGGAGCAGAAAGGTGGGCATGGAATACAGAACATTTGATTTCATGGTATGACAATTTCTCAGATCCAGTTAAAATCGCACTATGGCATAATGGTTCTTTCGTTCAAGTACTTGCCGAAAGTGTATCGGGCAATGGGTATGCATGGACTGTTCCTGATAGTATTCCTGCAGACACAGGATATCAGGTCAAGGTAATGAACACGGCGGACACGACAATTGCTGATACAAGTAATGCCACATTCTCAATTTTGACCACACCGCTTGGAGGGACCATAAGATTAATCCAACCTAATGATGGAGAGCAGTGGGCATTACAAACCACACACCTGATCTCATGGACTTCTAACTTTTCTTATCCTGTCATTGTTGAGCTTTACAGCGAAGATACGCTGTATTCAGTGCTTGATTCAACAGCTACAGACAACCGTTATACTTGGTCAATATCAGACACAATACCAACTGGTAGTACTTTTAAAGTCAAGGTAACTAGTTCTGTAGATACATCTGTAAATGATATCAGCGACTCGGTATTTTCTATTATTGCACACCCTGTAGGACAGACTACTACGCTTGTTCAGCCAAATGGCGGAGAACAGTGGGCTTATGGAGAACAGCATTTGATTTCCTGGAGTGACAATTTCACCGATCCAATTAAAGTGGAACTCTATCATGATGATACACTTTATACAGTCTTGGATTCCAGCAATACTGACAATAGATATGTATGGACAGTACCGGATTCATTACCTGTTGACACACTCTATAAAGTTAAAATAACCAGCACGGTAGATCCAACTATCTGGGATATGAGTGATAGTGCATTTGCCATTCTGGCTAAGCCACTTGGTCAAAGCATCACGTTGGTTCAGCCGAATGGCGGAGAAAAGTGGGCTGTTGGAGGATCCTATCTGATGTCCTGGCTCGAAAACTTTAAGGACCCAATTAGAGTAGAACTCTATCATAAAGATACACTTTACACAGTTCTGGATTCCAGTAACACGGACAACCGTTTCACCTGGACAGTTCCTGATACTATTCCTATCGATTCCAGCTATCGTGTCAAAGTAATTGATACAGCCGATACAGCAATCTGGGACATGAGCGACTCTGCATTTATCGTTCTGGCACATCCTGATGAAAGCATAAAACTGGTACAACCAAACGGAGGAGATCAGTGGGTTTATGGTCATGAATACTTAGTTTCCTGGTATAGTAACTTCACTGATCCTGTAAAAGTTGAGCTCTATCATAAAGATACACTTTATACAGTTTTAGATTCCAGTAATACCGACAATCGCTTTGCGTGGACTATACCGGATTCATTACCTGTGGACACAAGTTACAGAATAAAGGTATTTAATACAGTATTTCCTTCTATTGCAGATTCAAGTGATAGCGTATTTGCCGTTCTGGCCCACCCATTGAATCTGAAAATCACGATTGTTCAACCTAACGGCGGTGAGTTATGGGCATCGCATACCGAACACCTGATCTCTTGGTACAGTAACTTTACAGATCCTGTGCGGGTTGAACTCTATCATGCTGATACACTTTATACCGTTTTGGATTCCAGTGCTACTGATAATCGGTTACCATGGACAGTTCCCGATTCATTGCCTATTGATACTACATATAAAATCAAGGTAATTGATACAAATGATACTGCTATTATAGATACAAGTGATAACAACTTCTCAGTGGTTGCTTTTGTTCCAGGTGGAGAAGTTAAAGTGATTCAACCAAATCTGCCTGGTATCCAGTGGGCACGTGGTACTGAACATTTGATTTCCTGGACAGACAACCTTTCAGAACCAGTGGATATTTATCTGATCGATACAACGGCTTCTTCGCCATCAGATACGACGCTGATTGCTTCCAATGTTAAAGGAAGTACTTATACCTGGAAGCTCTCGGATACCTTGCATGTAAAAACCGGTTATAAGATTGAAGTGAAAAGTAGTTTACAACCCGTAAGCGACGTTAGCGATACTACTTTCTCAATTACAGCTTACGTACCGGGAGGTACGATAACGGTCCTCCAACCTAACAGAGGTGAAAAATGGCAGCTAGGTACTGCTCATCTGATTTCGTGGACTGATAACCTCACAGAACCAGTTGATATTTATCTGATCGATTCAACGGGGTCTGCGCCATCGCCATCAGATACTACCCTGATTGCATCAAATGTTGACGGAAGTACTTATGCCTGGGCCATCCCTAATACCTTATCGGAGGGAAGCGGGTATAAGATTAAAGTGGCCAGCTCCCTGCAGGATATCAGCGATGTTAGTGACTCTACCTTCTCATTAACAAAATACAGTTCGAATAATTTTATTACCCTTGAACAACCGAATGGTGGAGACTACTGGGTACCGGAGAAGGCATACTTGATTTCCTGGACCGCTAACTTCGTTGACACAGCCAAGGTTGAACTTTTACATGCTGATACATTGTATACTGTTTTGGATTCCTTAGTTACAGGAAACAGTTACACCTGGACTATTTCAGATACAATTCCGTATGATACAAATTATAAGGTCAAGATCATAAATATGGCTGATACCTCTATCAATGATGTGAGTGACGCATCCTTCTCAATCACAAATGCGCCTCCTGGAGGAGAAATTACTGTGGAATCGCCAAATGGTGGAGAATCTTATACGCAGGGTGCTGGTGTATTAATCTCCTGGAGTGGAAACCTGGCAACGCTTAATGGTGATAAATACGATATCTACCTCCAGCATTATGATGAATTTGGCAATTTATTGAGTAGTGTTTCGCTTGCTACAGATCAAGATCCAAGTACATTTCCATGGAATATCCCTTCGGGTCAAACCCCGGATACCACATATAGAATAAAAATTACCGGTCACATTTTGACAGGCGTAGCAGACTCCAGCGACAGAAACTTTACAATTGCCGCTCCGGCCAAGGTTGCACCACTGGGGGTGAGTATTTATCCGAATCCAAGTACGGACTTTGTGACATTCAAAGTCGGAGAGACCAGTAATAACATCAACTATCTTGTAACGGTTTACAATCGTTACGGGACGCGCATCTGGAAAGGCTTCCTGAATACAGCCAATTCAAATGAACTCAGGTTTGCAACATATGACATACCTAACGGAATTTACTTTGTAACAATGTCAGGAGGACCTGCACCATTATCTCATATATTTATTGTTCAACATTAACCAATTAAAACAAGCTTTTTCATATTAAGAAAGGCAGGCCTAAACAGCCTGCCTTTCTTATATATATAATATGGTATCAGCAACTCCTAATCGATCATGGTTTTAATCTGATTCCATTTATCTTCACCAAATTTGGCGCCCATCACTTCGATAACCGTTCCTGCCAACAGAGAACCAATGAAACCGGCTTTTTCAAAACCAAGATTATTCATCCATCCGTAAAGGAATCCCGAGGCATACAAATCTCCGGCTCCGGTGGTATCCACAGGATTGGCTTTTATGGGTTCCACGACCACGACTTTTTCGTTCTGCTTCACGAACGATCCCTTACTTCCGACTTTTACCACAGCAATACTGGTCAGATTCGAAAGATCTTCCAACGCCTTCTCAGGTTCCGAACCGGAAAAAGCTTTGGCTTCTTCTTCGTTTGCAAAAACGATATCCACATATTTTGTCACCATATCTCTGAGGAATTCGAGGTTCTCTTCAACCACGTTATAGCTGGCTAAGTCCAGCGACACCTGCAACCCGCTTGCTTTAGCGAGTCTCAGAATGGTCTCCAGCAACTCATGATTCTGGACGAGATACCCTTCCACATGCAAAAGATCATATCCTTTGAAATGCTCCGGTTTCAGCAGTCCGGCAGACAATTCCAACGCTGCACCCAAAAAAGTGCCGAAGGTGCGTTCCCCATCTTTCGATATCATGCCGTTGGCAATACCGGAAGGGGAATCTGTATGGAACAGTACGGGCCGGATATTACTGTTTTTCAGATCATCTTCGAAAAACCTGCCCGTTTCATCCTTTCCGACGGAGCCAATAAAAGCCGTTTCCACCCCCAGCTTTGCCAGCCCATGGATGGTATTGGCTGCCGAACCCCCGGAAGCCCTCTGTTTGGATAAACTTTTGCTTCTTTCCTGAATTTGTGCAGCGCGCTCAGCATCCACCAGTTGCATGCTTCCTTTCGGAAGATTCAGTTCTGATAACAGGTCATCACTTTCAAGCTGTGTCAATACATCCACGAGTGCATTTCCAATTCCTATAATTTTCATCTATGGTTTGTTTTAATTTTTTGCAAATGTCTTAAAATTTATTGGATTATAACTTTGGCAACGGCCGCCTCCGATTTCCCGAAAAAGCATACAAAATATATGCCCGATTTTAGTTCTGTCAGGTTAAATTTTATTTTCCTGTTTACCGCAATATCCAGATGCTTTTTCTCAAAAACCACTTACCCGGCGAAATTATAGATTCGGATAAAAAAGGCTTAATCAAATCTTTGGTCCTCACGTTAAACATCAACAATTATCGTTCATACTTAGTCAATTATCTGCGGGACGCTGAGTTGATATTTTCTATGTTTTACTCTGCGGACGTGGTTAGAGTACGCATTTTTATTTCGATAGTATTGGCCTCCCTTCATCCCGAAACGGAAGGACAATGAAATTTCGTTGGATGGCCCCGAGTATTTGTTTATTCCGCCAAAACCCAGTTCGTAGGAATAGTTCACGGAAATGCCGCCCACAAGATAACCTCCCGCATGAAAAGCCACGACACCCCCGCTTCGGTATAACGCTCCTGCCCAGAACCGTTCGATCAGGAAAAAGGTGGCTGAGATATCAAGATTACCCGGCTCGTTCATGGTCTTTTGATAGACACCCATGGCCTGGAATTCCCAGGTCTTGCTGAGCCAGAATAAATTGGATACATGAAAACGATACTCCTGCTGCATTGCAAAACTGATTTTGTCAGGAGTAAGATAAATACTCTTGTTAGCCATGGCATTGGGCATGGCGAACCCGGCATTGAAATTCCCTGAATTATACACAAGGCCAAATCCCACATTGAAAGTACTTCCGTTCAGCGTTCCCAGGTGATTTAACAAGGGATCGTTCGGATCAACACCGGTGAGGTTGCTCAGGTTCATGGAGTTTTGATAAAAACTTCCCCAGACCCCAAAAAAAAGGTTCTGGTTGTCACCGACTTTTAAAATATAAGAATAGGAAAGGTTAGCCTTGGTTCTCGTTAACGGTCCGGCCTGATCGCGATAAGCTTCTCCGCCCAGCCACATCTTACCTTTGTACAGGTTTCCAAAGGCATTGATGTTATATGTCTTCGGCCCGTCGTACATCTTAATCCATTGCTGCCTATAATCGAGATGGATTTCGGAGTAACCGAAATACCCGGCCATGGCCTGATTCAGTGCATAGGGATTGATAACGTATTCCGATGACTGGATGTAGTCCTGTCCCTGAATCATTCCACCGTACAACAGCGCAATTAAAGTAATATATTTCAAACACTTACTCATCAACGCAAAATGGTAATGGAACCTGTAAACACAATTCCTGTTTCATCTTTTATCACATAATAATAGGTATCGTTAGGAAGGACGATCCCATTATATTCTCCGGTCCAGTCATTATTATAGTGGCTGGAGTGATATACCAAACTTCCTGCCCGGTTGTATACCCATACCTGTAAAGGCTTCTGTATTTTATCTGATTTTATTACCCATTTGTCGTTGTAACCATCGCCGTTGGGCGTGAACACAGACATGATATGCGCTGTGTCTACCACCGTACCGCCTGTATGTTTAAGGAAGTAACCGATAAACCGGGAACTTCCGGAACACACATTTCTGTATGTCGTTACTTTGTATAATCCTGATTTCTTCAAATAATAATCCGGACCGGATACATGGTTGGGCCAGATGATAGAATCGTAGGATGCGGCGCTGTTCACCTTCAGAAAGACACTGTCGCCACGGGCAAATTTCACGGTGTCATTATACAGTACCTGTGATCCATCCTGTTTTAAAACTACCACGTTGGGATCGGCATAGATGGTAACCGGTTTGGTAACCGTATCGGAGCAACCCATGGAAGAGGTAACAGCCAGCCGTACATCATAAGTTCCTGCAGTATAATAATGGTATGCTAAAATATTGGAACGATTTTCCGATTGTCCATCTCCATAATCCCAGAAACGGCTCACAATGGTGCCCAGTTTTACTGTAGAGCTGTCCGTAAATGTGGTGCTGGAGCTTGGTTCGCAGACACCTGTATATACGAAATCTGCTTTTGGAAAATCGCCAACCGGCACCTGGTTCACTACTGTTTTTACCGCTCCTGATGCATAATCGATCCGCATCCCGACCAAATGAATCCCCGAATTCGGGAAAACATATTTTACCGTATCTCCGGTTGCATCGCCAAAGGTACCATCCGTATTTAAATCCCAGGAAATGCCTGTCACAGAGTCGTTCGAAGTCGAAACATTGATCAGCCGCGAGGTATCTCCGGCACAAACGGTATCATACAGAAAGTTTACCGTGTAATGGTATCCGGGAACCACATAGAAATTCTGATTTACGGAACATCCATGATTGGTCAATATCTTTACCGAGTACGAGATGGGTTGATAGGTCTTCACAGCGATGGAAGTATCGGTACTTCCCGTTGACCAGAGGTAGTCATAGCCTGAAGAGACCCAAAGCAATGTATCGTAGCCCGGTGGAGCCACCAGCGTATCCGGTGAATGGTCATAAACCGGGATCGGATAAACCACCACCTGAGCACTGGCACTTCCCGTTTTATCATTTTGTGTTGTCACGGTAACCGTATAAAGAGTGTTTTGTGTCGGCGCCACCCGGATCGACTGTGTTGTATCGCCTGTATTCCACGAATAATGTTTCATCCCGGCGGGAGCCGTCAGTTCTGCCGTATCACCGGCACAAATCGTAGAATCACTGACAGAAAAATGATAACTGCAAAATTCCTTTAATGCCGGATTACCGACCGTACAAAGCTCATCCGTGTATTTTTGCAAGCTATCAGCATTCTGAATGGCTTCCACATAATCGGCTGCCACCAAGCTGGGAACACTATCAGAAGGTGCTGCCTTAGCCAATTGAATATATTTTTCCGCAACGACCTCAGCGGAATCAATCACCTGCCCTTTCCACGAAAGGTTGATCACAGCAGTATCACCGCCTCTCACGCCATACTTTGAAAGACTCGCACCGGTCACACTGATCTTGCTGACAGGCGCATCACCAATAACCAAAACCGTGATCGTGTAGTTCTTGAAATTGGTCGGGATGTTGGTACCACTGAAGGTCAGGTTTACCTGATTGGCTAACGATTCGCTGTTTACCTGGATGAGATGGCGCAAGGTTTCATATTCGAAAAATTCCTGTGTTCCGGATACCCAGATGTTGTCACTGCCCTGTTTACCGTAAAAGTTTTCCACGGAATCCATCTCCTGCTGAAAATACGAAAAGGAAATATCCGGTGAAGTACCGAACTTACGGGCATGATAAAATCCCACCCAGTGGTTGTAAGGGTTGCTGGTTTGAGCGAGATACCTGACCTTCGTGAATAGAGAACTGTCAATCCGGTCCCGCTTGAAAACATGTTCATTAAACGGCTGGCTCACCTGTTCGATGCTTAACGGATTCGACAAGTCGTTGTTTCCATAATCATCAAAAAAAACAATATATCCCGCATTGCGGGCCGGCAGCAACTGATTCGTCCCGTTTTCGGGTAAGATGTAGGTGTCCATTTGTAAACCGCCCGGGGTAAACCCCACGGTCTTTTTGGTGGTATAACTCTGGTTCCTGTCCACTTCATAAGTCTGCAGATAAGAAATAGTAGGATTGTCGAAACCACGGCTGCTCACCGTAAAATCATCCTGCCACAGTTGCCAGATTTCGGGCCATGTCAAGTACCCTGAAGTGCCGTCATGAACGTCTTTTCCGTTTTGCCAGATAAAATTATTGCAACTCATGTGGAACGGCACATTATGGCCGGCACCGTCGGTGGAAAAGAGTCCTGGATTGCCGTTTTGCCCCGTGAAAAAAGGCCAGACCAGGTTATAAATATCATCCAGCCCGTCATCCATTTGAAGTACAAGCGCAAACTTTTTGTTGTACTTCAGAGGGGTAATCAGTGCCTGGGTACTTCTGGGAACGCTTGAAAAAGTAACGGTAACCTTGATGTTCTGAAGCTTTTCCTGCTGGGCATCAGATTTCTGTATCGTCCCGAAAAAAGTCAGCACAGATACCAGGAGAAAAATAAACACCCTGCCGGAAGTAGAATTTTTCAAGCCATTAATTTTTTGTACAAAAAGTAAAATTACCGCATTATCCTCTTGGGGGAAATTTCCAGCTTCGATTTTTATAAACAATTTGTATTTAACAACAAACAGATTCTTCGTTCAATTTTTTCGTATTTCGTATTTTTTGATCACCTTTGCTCAAAACATTGTGACATGAAACATTATCTATTTCTGTTGTTGGCAGTTTCAGCTTTTCTGCTGGCCGGCTGTTCACATACCGAAGACACAGCAGCTTTACCAATAGAGAAAGGCGTTTCCCTCCAACTGAATAATCTGCGTAAAGAAACCATTTCCGAACCAGTTTACAAACTGTATTTCAATATCCCGGCACGAAAAACGGATCCCATTGCAGGCAATCTCACTTTGAGTTTTGTGCTGAATAACAGGAAATATCCCGTTATTCTGGACTTTCAAAATCCAAAACAGTTTGTCCATCAGATCATGGCAAACGGAAAGATCAGTCATTTTGAATACAAAAATGAGCATCTGATCATTCCCGTAGAGGAGCTGAAAGAAGGTATCAACACCCTCAAAATTGATTTCACGGCAGGAGATCTTTCCCTGAACAGAAATGATGATTTTCTATACACGCTGTTTGTTCCTGCGCGGGCATCAACCGCTTTCCCGTGCTTCGATCAGCCGGATCTGAAGGCCCGTTTCGAGTTAAGCCTCAGCATTCCGAAAGACTGGATTGCCGTGGCCAACGGTGCCCTGACGTCGGAACAGGAACAAAAGAACAGCACCCTGCTGAAATTCTCAGAAACCAAGCCGCTTCCCACCTATCTTTTTGCCTTTGTCGCCGGAAAATTCTACAAGGTATCGCGTACCATTGGCGGCAGAAATCTGACTTTTTACTATCGTGAAACCGATACCGCCAAAGTTTCAAGAAACCTGGATGACATTTTTAATATTGAAGCGCATGCCATTCAGTGGATGGAAAATTATACGGGCATTCCCTATCCTTTCAGGAAATTTGCCTTCGTGGCCATCCCTGCATTTCAATACGGAGGAATGGAACACCCGGGGGTCATTCTTTTCAGAGCCAATAGAATCTTCCTGGATAAATCGGCCACACAAATTCAAAAACTTTACAGAGCCACCGTTATCTCCCACGAAACGGCACACATGTGGTTCGGCGATCTGGTTACCATGAAATGGTTCAACGATGTGTGGTTGAAAGAAGTTTTTGCCAATTTCTTTGCAGCGAAAATCTCGAATCCCCATTTCCCCAAGATGAATCATCAGCTGAGCTTCCTGGTCGACCACTTTCCTCCTGCCTATCTGATCGACCGGAGTGCAGGGGCTAACCCCATCCAGCAACAGCTTGGAAATTTGGATATGGCCGGAACACTTTACGGAAACATCATTTATCACAAAGCGCCCATCATCATGAAGATGCTGGAGAACCTGGTGGGGAAACAGAAATTCCAGGAAGGCCTGAGAACCTATCTGAAGAAATATTCCTATTCCAATGCCAGCTGGGATGACCTGATCCGTATTCTGGACCAGGAAACGACACTCGACCTGGCAAACTGGAGCAAAGTCTGGGTGAAAGAACCGGGAATGCCGCATTATCAGACTTCCATGGATAACAACAAACTGATTATCCATCAAACTAATGCTGCCAAAACCGGAATGATCTGGCCGCAATATCTCGATGTGCTGTATATTCACAACGGGAAAAATGCATCTGCAAAGATATTCGCAGATAAAACTGCTGACACGCTCAGTCTTCCGGCAGATGCAAAAGTGCTTCTACTGAACGGCGGAGGTCACGGATACGGCTATTTCAAACTGGATTCATACCAGAAAGCATTTTTGCTCGGCAAAAACATTTTCACGTTGAAACCCCTGCAGCGGGCTGTGGCTTATATGAGTCTTTGGGAAAACATGCAACAGCAAGATCTGCAACCTTCCTTACTCGGTAAGGCTTTCTACCTTTTTCTGCAGAATGAGACTGATGAATTAAATGTCAACCTGCTGCTGGGATATTACGATAATCTGTTCTGGAGGTTCTCAGACACAAAATCCAGAACGATGCTGGAAAAAAACTTTGAACCATTGCTGTGGGAGAAGATACAGAAAGCGCCGGACGCTTCGCTGAAGTCCTCTTACTATCATGCATGGTTATCGACTGCGCTGGGGAAAAATGCCATCAATAAAATGGTGCGCCTTTGGAAAGGAAGCTTAAAAATCAAAGGGCTGTCACTCTCCGAGAGCGATATGACGGCACTGAGCTACCAACTTGCCGTGAGGGTAAACGAGAAGACAACAAAAGAAATCCCGGCCGACATTTTACAACAACAACTGAAAAGAATTACCAATCCCGACCGGAAAGCAGAAATGGCATTTGTTATACCGGCACTCAGCAGCGACAGCACCGTGCGGGATCATTTCTTCGATCAGCTGAAAAAACCGGAAATGCGGGAACACGAACCCTGGGTGAACACCGCGTTAGAGTATCTCAACCATCCGTTGAGAGCCAAAAGCTCGGAAAAATATATCATGCCCGCACTTGAGTTGTTACCCGAAATACAAAGAACCGGAGACATCTTCTTCCCGAAATCGTGGCTTGATGCCAGCCTTTCCGGATATAATTCAATGAGCGCTGCAAAGCTGATCAGGGATTTTCTTTCCAAAAATCCGGATTTGAATCCCAAACTCAGGCAAAAAGTGTTGCAATCGGCAGATCCGGTGTTCCGTTCGGCGGCCATTTTACAAGGAAATGCAAATATGAAGTAAAACCGGAAATTTTTAAGAAAACTATTTGCCAATAAAAATTATTCTCTATCTTTGCGCCCTCAAAACGAGAAAAGAATACGCCTCCATAGCTCAGTTGGTTAGAGCATCTGACTGTTAATCAGAGGGTCATAGGTTCAAGTCCTGTTGGAGGCGCCAAAATCCGGTTCGAAAGGGCCGGATTTTTTTATTCCTGCTATTTTTAAGAATACAGCTCAGCTGGTTAGAGTCCCGATCCATCGGGATTAATCAGAGGGTCATAGGTTTC
>CAYWBO010000023.1:0-17857 GCA_964456625.1 uncultured Lentimicrobiaceae bacterium
TCCCAACCACTTTCACAATCCCTTCACGATTCACTCTTGCAACTTTATGATTGTTGGACTGATATCGGATACGAGCATTTGCCAGGCTAACAAAGGAACCGTCGTTATTCACTGCTTCAAGGATGCGGTCGGCAGGAGCATGACGCTCTTCACGCGATCTGTTTACATCACTTTCAATCCATTTGTTTTTACTTTTCAGATTTACCGTTTCACCCACATGATACACAAGTTTCTCCGGCTGTAAGGTAACGTGAACTATTTTAGGCGTCAGTACCCCATGAATTTTCAAATCACCAGTATCGGCAATATCCTGAGAATTGAAACCGAGCTGGATCTTATAAATACCGTTATAGACAACACTTTTCAGATCCTTTTCGTTCCACAACGCTAAATTTTCTGCGTCCAGTTTAAGCAGGATGTGCTGCGTTTGCCCGGGCTGAAGATTTTGCGTTTTTTCAAAACCCTCCAGTTTTTTAACGGGCATGGGCACGCCTTTCACCCGGGGAAATGCGACATAAAGCTGGGCAACCGTTTCCCCCGATGTTTTCCCTGTGTTGGTAACGTCAAAGCTTACCGCAACACTATCGTTTGGGGTAATTTCAGTTTTAGAAATATTTATGTTTGAAAATCTGAACCGTGAGTAACTTAATCCATAACCAAACGGATAGGCAGGTTTTTTGGTAAAGTACATATAAGTTCGCCCTAATCCGTTTGTCTTGTCCGGTGTGAGATAATAATCTGATTTGTCCGGAAGCTGGCTGGCGTCTTTATACCATGTAAAATTAAGATGACCGCTTGGATTCTTCCTCCCCAATAAAACACGGGCCAGCGCTGTTCCCTGGCTCTCACCATTATAACCACTGAAGACGATGGCCGGGAAATACTGTTGCGTATAATTAATATTCACCGGGCCAATGGACTGAATCACCATCACCATATTTGGATTTCCGATAGCTGCCACCTGATAAATCAAGGAATTATAATTCCCAGGCATGTCCAGATTCACCCGGTCATGTCCTTCATGGCTCACCGCTTCATCCGTTCCCGTAAACACGATCACCAAATCGGCACTCTTGATATCGGCTTTCGTTGCATCACTGACCTCAGCAGGCTGGAACGAAGTTGTGGACGTCTGTGTTTTGTCAAAAATCACCTTGCAATCAGGATTCCCAGCTTTTATTGCAGCAGTAATTCCTTCCACTGCGTTAACTTTCAAATCAGGGTCACCGGAATATCCTCCCAAAGTGACCTTCTCTGCCAAGTCTCCTACAATAACAACCTTCTTTAATGTTGAAGCATGCAATGGCAACAACGTTTTACGAGTCTCCGTTAGGGTATCGTTTTTCAGCAGAACCAATGTATTTTCCGCTACTTCTTCTGCCAGTTTCTGATGAGCAGGACTTTGAATGACATTTTTTGTAATTTTCGTATAAGGCACCTCATTCCTTGGATTAAATTCCCCGGTTCTCATCCGGATGGTAAACACCCGGGTAAGTGCGAGATCTACCACGCCTTTGCTTAACACCCCGGCTTTTATGGCTTCTTCGACATTGGAAAGTGTATTTTCATATCCGGTACAGTTCAGATCGGTTCCCGCCCGGAGGGCATAAGCCAGTCCACCAGAGACCCCTGATACTTCCGCTCCGGTTTTTTGATTTTTCCACACAGCCTTATCTCCCTGATGATCAGTTTCCCATCCCGGTGCAGCCCAATCATGTCCATATGGGAAGGTGCTATACGTACTGCCCACAGCTCCGCAATCAGAAGTAATATATCCCTGAAATCCAAAAGTCCGTTGAGCCAGTTCATTCACAGTATAGGTATTGGCTACAGCAGGCGTACCATTAATCGCGTTATAGGCCGTCATGAGACCTGCGACATGGGCTTTTTCGATAAGATACCGGAAGGTTGCCAGATAATAATCTCGTAGTGTTTCATCATTGATGTTTGATGAAATGCCCGTCCGATTGTCTTCAAGATTATTCAGTGCAAAATGCTTGGCGGTAGCGGCTACTTTCAAATACCCGGTTTTAGATTTACCGTTCATGGTCTGTCCCTGAAATCCGTTTACAAAAGCAGCTGCCATATGTGAAGCAAGGTAAGGGTCCTCGCCAAAAGCCTCATCCGTGCGACCCCAACGAGGATCGTGATCAATGTTCACCGTCGGTGCCCAATAAACCAAATTCCCGTAATCGCTTTTGTATTTTCCAAGGTTATTCTGTCCTTTACCAAATAACGACTTATCCACAAAACCACGCGCCTCATCCGAGATAGCTTCAGTTTCCCGATAAATAAGCTTAGGATCCCAGGTCATGGCAGTAGCGAAATTGACCGGAAAGCTGGTTGCGTGAGGAACTTCGTTGCCGTATTCCCCTTTTGTGCATCCACAATGAATATTTCCATACAAAGCATTCACTCCGTGCTGACCTTCGCTCCAATAATAATATTGCCCTACCCCTAACCTGGGAATAGCGGGGGCATAATTGGTACGCAGCTGAAGTATTTCTTCGCCTAAAGTCATCCGGGACACAAGATCAGCAGCCCTTTCCTGAAATGAATAGGCTGTATTTTGATAAATGGGAACTGCCTCTTTACTTACAGTTGCTGTGTGGGATTTTGAAACAGGTCTCCCATTTTGTGCATAAACAGCCGGATGAAAAACTATCACCAGAATGGCAATGACAATAAACTTTATGCACAGATTTTTTTTCATGATCTATTCTGTTTAACGTAATTAATTGACAGGTTTATATTCAAAATTCTTAAAACGCACCGTTCCTTCACCGATGGCGCAAAGGCCAATTCGTAAACTTAAAAATCCACCCAGAACGTTATGGTTATAAGAAGAAACCTCAAGAGAGTTCTGTATTTTAATCCATTTTTTCCCGTCAAGGCTATAATACATATCCACTATATTGTTGATGTTCCTCAAACGAAGAAAAACGTGATCTTTAAAAACATCTTTTTCTGTGACAGGTGACCAGCCCCGCAAGTCAGCCAAAATATTACCGTCATTTGCCAATATTCCCGAATGTGCAATTTCGTTATAGAAAAGCACCAGGCCCCCGGTTGCTTTCCCTTCGATGAACATTTCAACCTGAGCTATGTATGAATGATTGGGTGCTGTGCACAACAAGGGATGAGAATTACCTACCGAATTGCCTTCGCCTTTAATGGCCAGGCTGGCATTGACAAAATGGTATCTACTGGTGTCATACTCACCAAAGAATTGCCATTGAGGATGTAGTTTACCGTCATTAAATGTGTCATTTATAGTAAACCTCGAAGCCAGCGGAGTTCCGGCAGGCCTTTTAATCGGCTCATCGGTCCTAATGCCTTCCGGTATTTTGTACCAGCCATCTTTCGTCCATTCAACAGGTTCGAGTAAAGTCTGGCGGCCCATATTATAATGTCCTTTTTCGTATCCGTGAAAAACAATCCACCACTTTCCACTTGCTGCCTGGAACACGGTCCCATGTCCTGTGGACCACCATTTTTCTGCGCCGGATTTTGTATGAACGATCGGATCGTACGGTGAATTCACCCACGGGCCAAAAGGAGACTTTGACCGTGCCGAAATAACCATGTGACTTGTTGGAGGTCCGGCCGTACCGCCTTCAGCCACCGTCAGATAATAATAATCTCCCCGTTTGAACATTTTCGGTCCTTCCAGGCAAAAACATTCTATCGTCCAGCTACGGGGGATCGGCCAGCCGTCATAGGCATGTTTTATTCCCCCCGTAATGGAAAGCCCGTCTTCAGACAAGGGAATATATCCGCCATTGCTAAAATAGATATACCGCTTTCCTTTATAGGTAAAATGGAAGGGGTCGATATTTCCGGTAGGGACTTTCAAATCTACCGGATCACTCCAGGGACCGTTGATTGAGTTGGCAGTGACCACATAAATATGATTATCAGCCGGAAAATAAATGTAATATTTGTTTTTATACTTCACTAAATCGGGAGCCCAGACCGATCCTACATATTTATGCAAGGCGTGCGTTACTGGCTCCCAGTTAATCAAATCCCTGGAATGCCAAATCAATAACCCCGGATAATATTCGAACGATGAATTAACGATATAGTAATCATCGCCTACGCGCAATATGCTTGGGTCAGCGTAATCACCCGCAAAAATAGGATTTACATAATGATCCTTCCCCCCGGCATTGGGATGGGTCTGATACTGGGCATTGGCTAACAAAGGCAACTGCATCAACAAAACAGCGATTAATATTTTATTCATTACAATTTTCCTTCCTGCTTTTAAAAATACTGTATTATCCAAAATAATCATCGCATATTATTAATTTCCATTTAGTGACTGGTTATTCAAAATATGTCATAAGACGTTCTTACATCACTGACAAACGGCATCGTTAATGACATACCCCCTGAAATCACGGCTCAATTTTCTCCAATTTCAAGGCAAGGAAGTAATCTATTATCAAAATGCGTTTAAACCTGCTTGCTTATATTCAAAAAAATAAGGCCGGTTGTCACCCTCATAGTGGCAGAACTAACCGGCCTTACAAACACGTACATATTATCTCACAAAATCAATGATAATATTCTTTTTAACAAGTAAGTCTCATTCTTTAATTTATTTTCAAGGAAAGACCGATTGAGTTTAGGAACAGGACAAACCTGATTCTAAACTCAATCAAATCCTTCAACACCTATAAACTACCATTAATGAGAATTATAATAATCCAGCGTAACATAATTGTAGATGCCCCAGGCACCCGAATTCCCATCCATACCGGGTACAATGAGCTGCAACGTATTGGGAGAAATCGACAGGATGGTCATTTTTTCAAACCAGTTCGATATTCTGGCACCCGTAGCTCCATCATGAATAACCTGTGCCCCATAAGTTTGCAACGTCATATTCTTGATATTCACCATAAAGGTACCTTTAGCTGCTCCCACCGGCAACTGTTTATTGTCCGACTGGAAGTTGGCATTGCCAATCAAATCAAAGGTCATGGTACCATAATCAGCCTGAGGACAAATCCAACTTGCCCAGCCGGCATCCCATTCCCAACCGGTACCACCGAAATAAATGGGTCCAGCGAAATATTTACTCACGCCGTTGGCATCAATATCCAGCACCCATGTTTTGGAATGTCCAATGCCTCCGGTAAGGTCAGTCCATACGGTATCGCTTACAGCATTAGGATCTAACGTGGTAATCTTCAACACGGTAGGTTCTGCTGTCGTCATGCCTCCCGCACCCATAGCATTATACATTATGGTATCTGTTCCCGGGAAAGGGATATCAATGGTATCCATTGTCTTAATTGAAGTTCCCACTGGCGTGACCCAATACGGGGTAACATTCGGAGTTTCGCTCTTCAAAACAATCATATTAGGATTTGAAGCTAAAGGCGTTACACTGAATTTTAATGCGCTTTTAGGAAGCAAGGGAGCCAATTGCGGGTTATCCGGGGTACAAGCTGCGAAAAACAGCATTGATCCCATTATCCATAAAAATATTTTCAATTTATTTTTCATATCATTAAATTTTTAAAGATGACTAATTACCAACCCGGGTTTTGTTTTAATACACCCCCTGATAACGTGATTTCAGTCTCGGGGATCTGCATAAAACCACCTGTGGCAATAATGTTTGCAGCACTGATGGAGGGCGAACCCGTTCCATCTTGAAGATAAGACATAGAAGTATTAGCCACAATGGTATTGGCTGCTTTTTGAATTCCCTGGCGCAGCAAATCCCAGTAACGGATTCCTTCGCCGGCAAATTCCAGGCGCCTTTCATTCATAATGGCTGCTTCATCAATAGAAGAAACTGCAGGCAAACCAGCTCGTGTGTGCACTTCGTTAAAATAAGTCAAAGCATTGGGGCTGCCCAGTTCTGCAGCCATCAATAATACATCCGAATAACGCATGACAAAATAATCCTGTTTTTGTGCGATTAAATAATTGGTAGCCGGTAGCGGTGAATTGTTTGTGTCGCACAGTGGGCTGTATTTCTTCATATAATACCCGGTATATTCCCTGTTGTTAGCAGCGCTGAAGGTTTTGCCGGTGATGGTAGCACATTTTGCATCCAGCCCTTCATCCACCACACTGGTAATCGTAGCGAACCTACGGGCATCACTTGCATTGTAAGCATTCCACAATTTGGGATCAACTGTACAGCCGCCCCAGCCGTAGCCATAAGGATAAATGCTGACCCCGCCGCCGGCACCCAGCCGGATGCCGGTCATCAGCAGCCATGTATTCCCGGTGATATTTCCATTATAATCTGCATTACCGGTATATTTAATGGAAAAAACGATTTCAGGATTATTTTCTCCTGCATAAGAAACGCCCTTGGCTTCAGAAGCAGCAGGCCACAGCGATGTGAAATCAGGCACCAGGCTGTAACCGCCATTTTTAATTACATCTTCCACAGCAGCCAGTGCATCCGCTTTGGTAAATCCGTCAATGGATGATTTACCGTAGTAACCGCTATAGAAAAGATACACCCTTGCCAGCATGGATTCTGCGGCCCATTTGGTGGCTCTTCCCGCAGGTGTGGCAGAATAAGGTTTGGCAGGCAGATTAGCAGCAGCAAATTTCAAATCTTTCACAATTTGCATATAAACGCTGTCAGGACTGGCCTGTTTTACATTGGCAACCGTAGGATGGAGGACCAAAGGAATGTTACCAAAAAGGCGAACCAAACCAAAATATAAATAACCTCTCAGAAATTTAGCTTCTCCTTCGTCGATGGCGCGGGATGCTGTATCGCTTCCCCATTTCACCTGGCCAATCCTGTCAATAAATGTATTACAACGATAAATGGCCTGGTAAGAATTTTGCCAGTTGCCTTCGAACATAGAGGCATCAGTAGGAGAAACGTTTTTATTAAATTCATCCATCATATTCCATCCATATCCGTCGGCGCTTCCTGTTGCTCCGAAACAGTTATCTGAACACACTTCAGCTTCAAGGGGTAATGCAATCCCTCCGTTCCACATCAGGTCCAGACCATTATAACATCCAACCAATGCAGTTGCGGCATCATCAGGAGTTTGATAATAACTTTCACTTGTTTTCTGAGTCATTAGTTGAGTGGTCAAAAATTTCTGACACGAGCTTAATGCAAATGTCATCGTAATTGCAACGATTAAAATTTTATATGTTTTCATCTCTTTTTCTCGTTTTAGAAGTTAACATTAAGGCCTATTAGATAGGTTTTTGGAGTAGGATAGAATCCTAAGTCAACACCTTGTCCGAATGAATAGTTACCTTGTCCTGACGCAGTGTATCCTACTGCAGGGTCCATTCCGTCATATTTAGTAAAGGTAAAGATGTTGTTAGCAGCTAAATACACGCGGCATTTGCTCATGTATTTAAACTTGATGAGTTTGGCAAAATCATAACCCAGCGTGATATTGGTTACCCGTAAGTAAGCCCCGTTTTGCAGATAAATGTCTGAAAACTCGGACCAGTTACTATTATTAATCGTAACACGAGGAAGGAAATTCGAAGTCCCGTCACCATGCCAGCGGTTCAAAATAGCCGTGGTCCAGTTTGCATAACCTCCGCTGCCGTATGCCTGGGCAATTTTATTTCCGGAAACCCCACTGGCTTCGATTGAAAAATCCAATCCTTTATAAGAACAGGAGAAACTGGCTCCAAATAAATTATGCGGGTTCGGATCGCCAAGGTTCGTTTTATCTGCTGCACTGATCATGCCATCACCGTTTACGTCCACAAATTTCAGGTCACCGGGTTGGGCATTGGGCTGGATCAACTGGCCGTTGCCGTTTTTGTAGGCCTCAATCTGAGCCCAGTTTTGAAATACGCCATCTGTTTTATATCCCCAGAAATAACCGATGGGGTATCCGGACTGGGCGCGATAGAATTCAGGTGCATTCACATATAAACTGTTCGTGGGCCCATGAATAATCCCGTCTTCGGTAGGAACGTCGGTTACATCATTTTTATTGTAGGTATACGTTCCTGTAATAGAGAATCTAAAATCTGTGCCAATGCGATCATTGTATGTCACCTGCACTTCCACCCCCTTGTTGATTACGTTGCCTCCATTGATGTAAGGAGGAGTAGATACTCCGGCCGTGGCAAGCAACGGTGCCTGCACCAGCCAGTTCTTTGTGTCTTTGTTGTACCAGTCGAAAGAAGCCGTTACTTTATCATTGAACAATCCGGCATCAAAACCAAAGTCAAGCTGATGGGAAGTTTCCCACTTTAAGGCCGGGTTTCCAATCGTCTGGGGATAAGACCCCGGGACATCAGACCCTCCTATATTATAGGTAGCATTTGTCAGCCCGATAAGCGACTCGTACTGAAACATTGCAATAGCGTCATTCCCGTTAACACCCCAGCTGCCGCGAAGTTTAAAAAAGTCCAGCCACTTCTTAAACGGTTTCATGAAATCCTCATTGGTCATGACCCAGCCTGCTGAAAAGGAAGGGAAGGCCGCCCACTGATGACCGGGCGCAAAGTTAGTAGATCCGTCATACCGGAACACTGCTGTGGCCAGGAAGGTTTGTTTGTAATCATAATTAATACGGCCAAAAAATGAAGCATGGGCTACGACTGAATTGGCTTCTCCCGATAAGGAGATTGAATTTTTCAATGCTGTCGAATCAGGATACGTAGCCGTAAAGGAGGTGATGGCAGCATCGCTCAGGTAACCATAGAACAAACTGTTGAATAACATTGTTCCCGAATTGGAACCGTACATCCAACTTCCCTGCGATTTACGAATTGAACTCCCTACCAATACATCAAAATGATTTTTCTTGACATTGAAGATATAGTTTGCCGTGTTGTCCCAATTCCAGGTATAACTGGAAGAAAGGTTTTGAGAAACCGTTGGGTCAGTAGTAAAAGCATAAAGAGACAAATCATAAACCGGGGTGTAACTATGACTTTTGCTTCCATCATATTCAAACCCAAAGGTTGACTTAAGTTTTAATCCTTTAACAGGGTTGATTTCTGCATAAACGTCCCCTAACAATTTATCGTACTGATTCCTGTGTTGGTTGGTAAGCGCCATTAATGCATAAGGATTGGCTTCGTTATTATTCCAGGGGCCTCCTTTATAAAAGGTAGAATTAGAACTGTTTAAATATTGGCCTGTGGAATCATACATAGCCAGAAAAGGACTGGTGGTGATGGCTCCCCGCAATGAATTGCCGTATATGCCACCATCAGCAACCCCACGCTGATTCACATGCGAATACGTTAAATGTTCTCCGATCCTCATAAAGTTGCCATACATTTTCCGCTCGGAATTCATACGAAAATTATAGCGTTCATAATTGGAAAGGTTGGAGCCACCTAAAATACCGCCCTGTTCAGTGTGAGAAAACGCCAGGGTATAGGCCGAAACGCTGGTGCCACCTGATGCCGTGACACTTAAGTTTTGGGTAGGTACATTCTTGGCAAACATGATATTCATCCAATCGGTACCAGGCCCCATGGCATTGATCTGGTCCTGGGTAAAGAAAAGAGGAGCCCCTGAGTTAACGGCCTCTTCATTCATAATCGTGGCATATTCTTTTGAATTGAGTACGTTTAACTTTCTGGGCACGTTCTGCCAGCCGGTATAGTAATCAAACGAAATATGTGATTTGGGAGCCTCTTCACCATTAGGGCCTATAGTCCCTCCTTTTGTGGTAATTAAAACGACTCCGTTGGCGCCGTTAATACCATAAATTGCACAAGAAGCGGCGTCCTTTAATATGTCGATGGATTTAATATCTGAAGGATCCAGGTAAGAAATGTCGCCTGTGATCACTCCGTCCACAACATAAAGCGGGCCGGAATTTCCAATAGTTCCGACACCACGAATGTTTACTTTCATCCCGCCGCCAGGCTGACCTGAAGAAGGGGTAATGTTAACACCGGCCGTCTGGCCCTGCATAGCCTGAAGCGCATTTGTTGTATTTCGCTTCATAAGTTGGGCGCCGGTTTCTGAAACCGTAGCTCCGGTTATCAATTTCTTTTGCTGGGTACCATAACCCACTACAACAACTTCATTTAAGCCGGTGGTAGAAGATTTCAGTTCAACATTAATCGTCTTTTGTTGGTTAACCACAAAGGTTTGCGATTGATAACCAACGTAAGAGAACACCAAAATGGAACCAGGTTTTACACTGATAGAATAATTACCTTTTAAATCAGTAACTGTTCCTGAAGTGGTTTTCTTTACACTAACACTAACACCAGGCAATGACTGTCCGGTGCTTGCATCAGTAACCGTTCCCGAAATCTGAATATTCTGGGCCATTGCCGGGAGGGCAGTGGAGAAAATCAGTACCAGGAATAGAATGCCTAACACATGTACTTTTTTTTTCATAAGAAACTCTTTTAATTAATTAATCCGTTATAAAGTCATGTTAACTTTCCAAAACCTGCAACTTTAAACATGACAAATCACCAAGTTCTGATAACTTAAAACCTGCTGAACCAAGTTCCGGTTTGTTGCTGATAATAATCCTCATTCGTTATGGGTAAATTAATTCTACTTACTTTTGATTCCCTTTAAAAATGAACACCGGAAAATTTCATTTTCCAAAAGCTTAATCTCCCACTTTGCAGTACATTTATTCTTTCTAACAAAAGTATATTGGACTTTTACTATCTGTATTTAATATTTGGACAAAAAAATGGATTATCTGGCCATTTATATCGTTTTCGAAAATGGAGGCATAGAAATTATTACAAAAAATTACCCCACATCATGCAGTATTACTGCATGATATACCTTACTATTAGCCATCTCTTATTTTCTTAAATAATGCTAATGCAAATCCTTCAAAAAAGAACTGTGTTTTTGAAATTTGCAAAGTGATCTGGTGTAATTTTTTTTATTAAGAAACACAACTTTTATTGAGCCGGGTTCTCCCGGCTTTTTTAAATTCCATGCTAACTAATATTATGTAAGTTGTTTATTGTCAGAAAATTATAAACGAGCATTTATTTATTAATTTCTTCTGCCGACATGCTGATTTCTACACAGAAAAGGTGTATTTTAAACACAAACTAAGACAAAACATTTTGATGAAAAATGGTTTAACAACAAACTATTTTTGGAATTATAACTGGTTTTTCCCGGAAGATCTTCCAATAATTAAATGAAATTGAAAAGCCTATCGAATCATGGTAATCATATCTTATTTATTATTAGCACTTTGCACAAGATCAATACTAACAAGACAAAATAGTATTTCAAAATAATCATCCTCCTTTGTTGTAGTAATTACTCAGAAAAACATCCATCATTTTCTCAAAATAACATATAAACTTTTTTACACTTAGTTAAATTTTTAAAAAAAAATTTATTTTTGCATTGGAAATGTTATTACTTAAAACTTAAGTAACCAGAATATCTTCCGCGTGCAGTACATCTTCTTTTTGATTTTTTACTTTTTCTTGATTTATGAATTGGTTTAAAAAAATCTATTATGCACGCAGGACTTGTACCAAACGTTTCAGTCGACTCTGTCGTTTTTGGTTTTGACTCGATCCATCTGAATATTTTACTCATTGGGCGAAGTATCGCCTATAATGGAGTTTTGCATCAGGACTGGAAATTTCCCGGAGACTTAATTCGTAAAGATGAAGATCTCGACGAGGCTTCCAAGAGAGTTCTTAATGAGCTTACCGGGCTGGAGAAAATATATATGAAGCAGCTCAAAGCCTTTGGCTCTCTTGACAGGCTGATCAAACGTCCCAGAGATATATCCTGGCTGGTGTCTATCGACCATCCGGAAAAAAGGGTGATAACCATCCCCTATTATTCACTTATTAACCTGGAAAAAAACGCCAAAAATGATTTGATGCTGACTGAAAATGCGCGTTGGTTTCCTGTGAATTATGCCAAAAAACTGAACTTAGCTTTCGATCACCATGAAATCTTGGAGTTTGCATTAAATACTTTGAGAGAGGAAATACGGACCAAACCGCTGGTGTTTGAATTGCTGCCCACAAAATTCTCACTTACCCAGTTACAAAAGATCTATGAAGTGGTTTTTGAAAAACCCTTGGATAAGAGAAATTTCAGAAAAAAAATCGCCAATCTTAGTTACGTCGTACCGTTGAATGAAAAAGAAAACGATGTCTCTCATCGTCCGGCTAAACTGTATATGTTTAGCAGGGATGTGTATCAAAGGTTAAAATCCCAGAATTTCGATTTTACAATATAATGATCCGATCTTGAGGTAGCCATTAATAAAATCACAGATCTTATGCATTCAAAGTCAGTGAAAGGTTATTGTAAGATAATACGATAGCCACCATTTTTTAAAATATTCTAATATGAAAACGTTAAGAGAATTAGAAGCCTGGTTTATTACAGGAAGCCAACATTTGTACGGATTGGACGTGCTTAAAAAAGTAGCCGAACATTCAACAGAAATTGCTAAAGCATTAGATGCATCTGCTATAATTCCTGTGAAGATTGTTTTTAAACCGGTTGTAAAAACTCCTGAAGAAATTTATCAAGTGTGTGTCGCTGCCAATTCAACCCCGAATTGTATCGGAATTATCACCTGGATGCACACGTTCTCACCTGCAAAAATGTGGATTGCCAGTCTTAAAATCCTTAACAAACCGATATTACATTTACACACGCAGTTCAATCAGGACATTCCTTTCACGGAAATCGACATGGACTTTATGAACCTCAACCAGTCGGCACATGGTGGCCGTGAATACGGGTTCATGCTATCTCGCATGAGATTGGAGCGTAAGGTCGTCGCCGGCCACTGGAAAGATCCTGATGTCCAGGCTAATATCGGGGCATGGACCCGCGTTGCATCTGCCTGGCTGGATTCACAAAATGTAAAAATTGCACGTATTGGAGACAATATGCGTCAGGTAGCAGTAACGGAAGGCGACAAAGTTGAAGCACAATTAAAATTTGGATGGTCTGTAAATACTTATGGATTGGAGGACGTTATTCAACACGTTCATGCAGCGACGGAATCACAGGTGGATGCATTGGTTTCAGAATATGAGTCGCTGTATCAAATGGATGCTTCCTGTCAAAAAGGCGGCACAAATTATTCATCGGTCCGCGAAGCTGCACGTATTGAGATTGGCTTACGCGCTTTCCTTGAAGAAGGCGGATTTGATGGGTTCACGGATACATTTGAAAATTTAGGATCACTGGTTCAGCTTCCCGGGATAGCCGTTCAGCGGCTGATGAAAGAAGGATACGGATTTGGTGCGGAAGGCGACTGGAAAACAGCTGCCATGCTTCATGCCATGAAAGTAATGGCCCAGGGCTTACCGGGCGGTAACTCTTTTATGGAAGATTACACCTATCATTTTAATCCGGATGGCATGGCTGTCCTGGGAGCACACATGCTGGAGATTTGCGAATCAATAGCGGGCGGAAAACCCTCACTCGAAGTACACCCCTTAGGGATTGGTGGAAAAGCGAATCCGGCCCGTTTGTGCTTTGATGTAGCTCCGGGGCCGGCGATCAATGTTTCATTACTGGATATGGGCAGCCGTTTCAGACTGCTGGTTAACGAAGTAGATGTGATCGACCCCGTTAAGATGCCGAAGCTACCCGTGGCACGTGCTCTCTGGGTTCCTCAACCCAATCTTAAAATAGCCAGCACTGCCTGGATTTATGCTGGCGGAGCCCATCATACCTGCTTCAGTCAGAATATCACAACGGAAAATATTACTGATTTCGCTGAAATGGCAGGCATCGAGGTTGTTGTCATTGATAAAGATACCAAAATCAATGAGTTTAAGAAAGAACTTAGATGGAACGATTTATATTATCATTTAGCAAAAGGTTTATAAAATAGGAATCATAAATCATTGTTTTTAACTAATACTAAATTTAATGGCAACACTAGACTGGATCGTTATTGCAATCTTCGGAGCTGCACTTGTTGGGATTATTCTCTGGGTGTTCAAACAGAAAGAAGAAACTTCCGGCGACTACTTCCTGGCAGGCCGTGATGCAACTTGGCTTGCAATCGGAGCCTCTATTTTTGCATCGAACATTGGTTCGGAGCACTTGATTGGATTGGCCGGCGCCGGGGCCTCAAGCGGGATGGCTATGGCACACTGGGAAATTCAGGGATGGATGATCTTGATCCTGGGTTGGGTATTTGTTCCTTTTTATTCAAGAAGTATGGTCACCACAATGCCCGAATTTCTTGAACGACGCTACAATAAAGAATCGCGGTCTTTACTTTCAATTATCTCCTTAATCAGTTATGTTTTGACAAAAGTTGCCGTAACGGTTTATGCCGGCGGCTTGGTATTTAAAACCGTATTTGGAATTGACACTATTTGGGGCATTGATTTCTTCTGGATTTCTGCAGTTGGGTTGGTGTTGCTAACGGCTTTATATACCGTAATTGGAGGGATGAAATCTGTTCTATATACATCGGTATTGCAAACGCCGATTTTGTTACTGGGCTCCATCATTATTCTGGTGCTTGGTTTGAAGGCCGTTGGTGGTTGGGATCAGGTAGTCGCGGCAACCCATTCAGTCAAAGTGAATGCTGAAGGAGATACTATGTTTAACCTGATCAGAAGTAACAAGGACCCGGAATTCCCCTGGCTTGGGGTTTTGATCGGATCGGCGGTGATTGGGTTCTGGTACTGGTGTACCGATCAATACATTGTACAACGTGTCCTTTCCGGTAAAAATGAAACTCAATCCCGTCGGGGAGCTATTTTTGGTGCTTACCTCAAACTGACCCCGGTTTTTCTGTTTTTGATTCCCGGGATGATTGCTTTTGCGATGGCCAAAAAAGGAGTGATCGTCCATGGTCATGTATTTACCCTGGCATCTTCCGACGCGGCATTCCCAACACTGGTTAAAGAGTTGTTACCTGCCGGTATGAAAGGGTTGGTTGTATGTGGATTTCTTGCTGCTTTAATGAGTTCGCTAGCGTCACTATTTAACTCGTCCGCAGCACTGTTTACCATCGACTTTTACAAAAAATACCGCCCCGAGGCCAGCGAGCGCAAATTGCTAAGCGTCGGGCGTATCGCCACCGTGGTGGTGGTGGTTCTGGGAATCCTGTGGATCCCGGTAATGAGGAGCATCGGTCATGTGCTGTACAATTATTTGCAGGACGTACAATCGGTTCTGGCTCCTGGAATTGCCGCGGCATTCCTCCTGGGGATTATTTCAACGCGTCCAACGCCCAAGGGAGGACTTTGGGGGTTGATTTCCGGATTGGTCATTGGGATAACACGTTTGGGTGCAAAAGTATATTACACGAATATTGCCAGTGCTGCCGGATATTCAAGTGTAAAATTGTGGGCCACTGATCATGGCGTGCACAATTATTTCTATTTGCTGTTTTATGATGTTAATTGGTTATTCTTTAGTGGAGGGATGTTGGCTTTTTGTATGCTCGTCATCATTGGAGTTAGCCGGTTTACTCCCAGAGCTTCGGTTGCCCAGTTACAGGGGTTGACATTGTTATCGGCTTCTCCAGAACAAAAAGCTGCGACACGTGCCAGTTGGAACAGATGGGATGTCTTTCATACAGTTGTCATCCTGGCGTTGACTGTGGCATTCTACGTCTATTTTTGGTAATGAAATAAATTAAAAGTCATTAAAAATGTTGGAAGAACTTAAAAAACAAGTATTTGAAGCCAATCTTGAGTTGGTAAAACACAAATTGGTTCTTTTTACTTGGGGAAATGTATCTGCCATAGATCGTTCGAAAGGCATTATTGCCATCAAGCCGAGCGGTATTCCTTATGAAACCATGAAGTGGGTAGATATCGTACTCGTCGATATGGATGGAAAAGTCGTTGATTCGGCTTGTAAGCCTTCTTCGGACGCTCCGACACATTTGGTGATTTACAGTCAGTTTTCCGATGTCGGGGGCGTTGTCCATACGCATTCCGAATGGGCAACTGCATGGGCACAGGCGGGGTTATCCATTCCTGCATTAGGAACCACTCATGCCGATTACTTCTATGGTGATATTCCCTGTACACGATCCCTCAGCCTAGAGGAAGTCAACGGCGACTACGAAAAAGCTACCGGTAATGTGATCGGGGAAACGTTTCGTGAAAAGAAGATCGACCCGATGGCAATTCCCGGTGTGATCATAAAAGGTCATGGTCCCTTTGCCTGGGGAACCGATGCCCCTAACGCCGTACACAATGCTGTTGTACTTGAGCAGGTTGCCAAGATGGCGTATCATACATTAATTCTTAACAACGAAAGTGGATTTGATCAGTTTCTGTTAGACAAACATTATAAACGCAAGCATGGTCCCGATGCATATTACGGGCAAAAATGAAAATCTTCAAATATTCAAAATAGGATTATGCCAAAATATACGATAGGTGTTGACTATGGTACCGATTCGGTTCGTTCCATCATCGTCGATACCAAAAACGGGAAAGAAATAGCTGACAGTGTGTTTTACTACCCACGCTGGAAAGAAGGAAAATACTGCAATCCATCACAAAATCAGTTTCGTCAACATCCGCTCGATTACGTTGAAGGACTTGAGTTTACAATCCGGGAGGCGTTATCGAAAGCTCCCGATGGGGTTGCAGAAAATGTGGTAGCCATTTCCGTTGATACGACAGGTTCAACCCCCGTTGCCGTTGATAAAAACGGAACTCCTTTGGCATTGCTCCCGGAATTTGCAGAAAATCCGAATGCCATGTTTGTTTTGTGGAAGGATCATACGGGAACCCGCGAGGCGGAAGAAATCAATACACTGGCGCGATCCTGGGGCGGAGAAGACTTTACCAAATACGAAGGCGGTGTTTATTCTTCCGAATGGTTTTGGTCAAAAATCCTGCACGTGCTTCGCGATGATGCCGGGATACGAGATGCCGCCTATTCGTGGGTGGAACATTGCGACTGGATTCCGGCACTGCTTGCCGGGAAAACCGACCCGACTTCCATGAAACGGAGCCGTTGTGCTGCAGGGCACAAAGCATTGTGGCACGAAGACTGGGGCGGTCTGCCGCCGGAAGATTTTCTGGTGAAACTCGATCCTTTACTCAAAGGCTTGCGCGAAAGATTGTTTTCGGATACCGAAACCTGTGAAATCAGTGTGGGAAATCTCTCTCTGGAATGGGCTAAACGCCTTGGATTGCCTGATACAGCAGCCGTTGGCGTTGGAGCCTTTGATGCCCACCTGGGGGCCATCGGAGGAGAAATTAAACCCTATTATCTGAGCAAAGTGATGGGAACCTCTACCTGCGATATTTTAATCGCCCCGGGAAACGAAGTTAAAGGCAAACTGATCAAGGGCATCTGTGGCCAGGTGGACGGCTCTGTAGTTCCCGGCATGGTAGGGCTCGAAGCCGGACAATCGGCTTTTGGCGATGTTTATGCCTGGTTTAAAGAACTTTTAATGTGGCCTGTAAATACGCTGTTAAATTCGACTTCTTTGATCGACGATCCCATTAAAAAACAACTGATCGACGAAATAGTCGCTAAAATGATTCCCGAACTCGAACTACAAGCCACGAAAATTCCGATTGGCGAATCAGGGATCGTAGCACTCGACTGGATGAACGGCCGTCGGACGCCGGATGCCAATCAGCTGCTAAAAGGTGCGATCACAGGAATCAATCTTGCTTCGGATGCACCGCGCATTTACCGTGCGCTGGTGGAAGCTACTGCTTTCGGAGCCAAAAAAATTGTGGATCGTTTTATTGACGAAGGCGTAGAAATTAAAGGCGTCATTGCCCTGGGGGGCGTGGCAAAAAAATCAAAGTTCGTTATGCAAACTGTTGCTGATGTTCTCAACATGCCGATATTGGTCGCCAGCAGCGAACAAACCTGTGCCCTGGGTTCTGCCATGGCCGCTGCAGTAGTTGGCGGCGTTTATGACACGGTACTTGA
>CAYWBO010000023.1:17957-20377 GCA_964456625.1 uncultured Lentimicrobiaceae bacterium
ACCAATTACGGGGCACGGATCGTCAGCATTGTTGTCCCGGACAAAGACGGCGTTCCAACCGATGTAGTCGTGGGATTTCCGAATGTAAAAGAGTACACGAAATTTCCCGATTGCTTTTACGGTGCCACCATCGGCCGCGTGGCCAACCGCATCGCCAAAGGCGAATTCACCCTTGACGGAAAGACCTATCATTTAGCCATCAACAATCCGCCCAACTCATTGCATGGCGGGGAGCCCGGCTATCAGGAAGTTGTATGGGACGCCCATCAGCTTAATGATTCAACCCTTGAACTCAGCTATCTTTCCAAAAACGGACAGTCAGGATACCCGGGGAATCTGAAGATCAAGGTAACTTATTCGCTGGAAGCCAACGATTCCCTGAAAATATCCTACGAAGCTCAGACGGATCAAAAAACACTCTGTGCCTTAACAAACCATGCTTATTTTAATCTGAACGGCGTGGGTAGCGGCACCGTTTACGACCAGCTCGTACAGATCAATGCGGATCGCATTACGCCGGTCGATTCAACTTTAATTCCCACAGGCGAACTAGAATCGGTAAAGGGCACTCCTTTTGATTTCCTGAAACTGACGGCCATCGGTAAAAACATCAACGAAAAAAATACGCAGCTCCATTATTGCGGAGGCTACGATATGAATTTTGTATTGAATAATCCGAAGCCCGGAGAGATGTTTCACGCAGCCACCGCAATGGGCAACGCATCCGGAATTGTAATGAATGTTTACACGACCGAACCCGGTTTACAATTCTACAGCGGTAATTTTATGGCAGGAAAACATTTTATCGCGAAAGGCGTCACCGACGATTACCGTACTGCTTTTACGATGGAAACACAGCATTTTCCGGATGCTCCCCATCACAAAAACTTTCCTTCCATTGTTTTGAATCCCGGACAAACCTATCGTTCATGCAGTATCTATCAATTCTCTGTAACAAAAAAGTAAAGTACATTCGCCATTAACAAAATGATCATGAAAAAAATAAGTTTATTACTTTTCGGCATGCTGTTTCTGAGCAGCATCGTGATGGCACAAACATCAACCGCAACGTTGGTTGTTGAAGCTGGCCAACCCCAATTCAAAATTCATAAAGAACTGTATGGTCAGTTTGCTGAAGATCTGGGAGCCGGAGTTTACGGAGGGATCTGGGTTGGGAAAGATTCTAAAATTCCCAATATCGACGGATACCGTAAAGATGTGGTGGAGGCAATCAAAAGCTTATCAGTTCCCGTAATTCGCTGGCCTGGTGGATGTTTTGCCGACAGATATCACTGGATGGATGCAATCGGGCCCCAATCCCAGCGGAAATCGATCATTGATATGTGGGGTGGTGTCGTTCAGGATAATAGTTTTGGCACCAATGAATTCCTTGATTTCTGCCAGCTGGTGGGTGCAGAACCTTATATCAGCGGTAATGTGGGCAGCGGAACGCCCCAGGAGATGTCCGACTGGGTTCAGTATATTACCGCGGCCAAAGGCCCCATGGCCGAGCTTCGAGCGAAATACGGTCATCCCAAACCGTGGAAAGTCAAATTCTGGGGCGTTGGAAATGAAAGCTGGGGCTGTGGCGGTAACATGACCCCCGAATATTATTCCGATTTGTATCGCCGGTTCTCAACATTTCTCGATAACTATGACGGCAACAAGCTTTACAAAATTGCAAGCGGACCCAACAGCGAAGATTATCACTGGATGCGCGTATCGATGAAAAATATCGGCTATCGCATGCAGGGCATCTCATTGCATTATTACACGATTCCCAGAACGTGGGCAGATAAAGGATCTTCCACCAAATTCAGCACACAGGAGTATCTGACATCAATAGAAAGGACGTTATTCATGAACACCCTCATCAACAAGCAATCGGAAATAATGGACCAATACGATCCACAAAAGAAAATCGGTTTGATCGTTGATGAATGGGGAATCTGGACCAATGTGATCCCCGGAACAAATCCGAGCTTTCTGTATCAGCAAAATTCGCTGCGCGATGCGATCATTGCAGCCCTGAACTTCAATATCTTTAACAAACACGCTGACCGTGTTCGGATGGCTAACATCGCTCAGATGGTGAATGTCTTGCAGTCCATCATTCTCACCAACGGGGATAAAATGGTGTTGACACCTACGTATTATGCATTTAAAATGTACAAGGCTTTTATGGGAGCTCAGTACCTGGATACGCAGTTGATATGCGACCGTATCAATCTGGGCAAAGAAGAGAGTCCCGTGTTAAGTGTTTCCGCTTCCAAAAAAGACGGCGTTGTGACACTGGCAATTGTTAATATTGATCCAGCCAAAAATGTGGATCTAAATTGCGATCTTCAGGGAGGCACGTTCAAAACGGTCGCCGGAGAAATACTGACGTCCAAACACCTGACCGACATCAATACATTCGA
>CAYWBO010000023.1:20477-34169 GCA_964456625.1 uncultured Lentimicrobiaceae bacterium
TGGGACGACCATTATGATTTTAGCAAAGGTCTTTACTATATAGAACCCTTGCTGGATGCGACCGAATACACCATTTCTTCCATTGATGCATCAGGAGGAAAAGGCGGATTCACCGGCGGGGATTCTTTTAGACCTACCATTAACAGTTATATGTACGGGAATGCACTGGCAATTTCGAAAATCGCTGCCATGAAAGGGGACTCTGAAAAAGCCAAATATTACAAGGATAAAGCGATGGCTCTCCGGCAAAATGTTGAACAGGATTTGTGGAATGACTCTCTGGACCACTTCATTGACCGTTATAAGGTTAATAACAAATATGTACATTACTGGAGCTTTATTCACGGGAGGGAGTTAGCCGGATATGTGCCCTGGTGCTATGATCTTCCGGATAATAATGCCAAATACTCCACAGAATGGAAACAGACAATGGATACCTCGGAATTTCTTGGACGATACGGCCTCAGAACAGTAGCGCCTTCGTATCAATACTATATGAACCAATATCGTTATGACTGGGCAACCGGCAAACCCGAATGTCAGTGGAATGGTCCAAGCTGGCCTTTCCAAACGACACAGGTACTTGAAGGGATGGCAAACCTCCTGAATAACTATTCGCAGAATTATGTCAATGTTTCAGATTATTTAAAGCTGCTCCGTCTTTACACACAACAACATTTTATCTCAAAAAAACATCTTAATCTTCAGGAAGATTATAATCCAGATACGGGCAAGCCAATCGTAGGGCTATACAGAAGCTCCCATTACAATCATTCCTGCTATAACGATCTTGTTATCACCGGGCTTTGCGGATTACGTCCTTCAAAAGGGAATGAACTCGTAATAAATCCCTTAATTGATTCAACCATTCGATACTTCTGCCTTCAGGATGTACTGTACCATGGTCACAATATTACGGTTTTGTATGACAGAAACGGGGATAGGTTTAAGCATGGAAAGGGGCTTTCCATATTTGTAGATGGCAAAAGAGAAGCAGGGCCGGTTAAGTTGGGAAGAATTAAAGTGCATATTCCCAACCCGATTATTATGAAGTCAGAACATTTCCCCAAAAACATTGCAATCAACCTTCTGCAAAGAGGTTACCCTGTTCCTTCTGCATCGGTAAATTCGGTTCCCGATTCATTATATCAGGCCATCGACGGGAGGATATGGTATTTTCCCGAAATAAAAAACAGATGGTCAACAATGGGTTCTTCAAATGAATCTGACTGGTATGCACTTGATTTTGGTAAAACACAGAAGATAAGCTCGATAAAAATATATTTCTATGCGGACCATAAAACCTTCATTGCACCTTCTGATTATAAGGCTGAAAGCTGGAATGGCAAAGAATGGGTCGAGATAAAAAGTCAGAAAAAGTACCCGGTTAAACCAACCGGAAATACGGCAAACACGTTGCGTTTTCCAGAAATAGTTGCCTCAAAAATCAGAGTCGTATTCACAAATACCGGTCGCGACCATTCAACAGCTCTTGCTGAAATTGAAGTTTACTAATGAGTCAGGGAAGTACAGCATATAAGAATTCGTAAGAACACAATACGTTTGTATCCATGGTACGGTTACCAACTACTTAAAACAAAATTAATGGCCAGATAATACATTTATTTGTCCAAATACTTAATTTAAAGAGCACTGGCGCAATTTATTTTTATCTGTTGAAATTTCTAATTAACAAATTACATTTATTCCGTTAACACTCAAAGGACAGCCATGAAACTTTTCGTTTTTCTTTTCGCACTGACCGGTATTCTTTTACCGGGATATAGCTTACCCGCCTCTCACAACAATAAGGTAAATGATAAAATTTTAATGCCGGCCATTTTCTCGGATAATATGGTACTCCAGCAAAAGAAAGATGTGCCGGTTTGGGGAAAGGCAAATCCCGGAGATGCTGTTATAGTAAAAGCAAGCTGGGGTGCATCCGCTAAAACAATTGTTGGTAGTGACAGTACATGGAGGGTAAAATTAAAAACGATTAAAGCCGGAGGGCCTTACACATTGAAATTAGCCGTAGGGGATTCAAGTATTGTTTACAAAAACGTCATGTTAGGCGAGGTCTGGCTGTGTTCAGGCCAGTCGAATATGGAAGAACCGTTGACTGGATGGCCGCCGCTGAACCCAATTCATAACTCTGCAAAGGAAATTAAAGCGGCCAACTATCCAAACATCAGGTTGTTTACCGTTAAAAAAACTATTTCAAATATGCCTGACTTCAATTGCGTCGGTTCGTGGAGTGAATGCAACCCGGAGACAGCGGCTGATTTCAGTGCTGTAGCTTATTTCTTCGGAAGAAAGTTATTTAATGAATTACATGTTCCCATCGGATTAATTGTATCCAGCTGGGGCGGAACCGCGATCCAATCATGGATCAGCGGAAAAAATATACGTGAGTTTTCCGGTTATAAGACGGTTGTAAGCCAGCTTGAAAAATCCGGACCTGTTATTAGGCACGTACAAAACTGGATTCGAAACCATCGGGTAATTGATGTGTCTGGCAAACCGGCCAATGTTCAGTTCAGGAATTTGGATTTTGGTGACAGTCTTTGCGCCAAACCCGGTTTCGATGACAGCCAGTGGCGGACCATGAAACTCCCGACTTACTGGGAAAACACAAGAGTCGGAAAGTTCGACGGTGCCGTTTGGTATAGAAAGAAAATTGTGATTCCTAAGAGCTGGATCGGTAAAGAGCTGGTTCTTGAACTGGGACCCATCGACGACATGGACAGATCCTACGTAAACGGGACTTTTGTGGGCGGAATCGAAGAAGCGGGTTATTATGATAAGCCGAGGGTTTACAATGTCCCGGCAACGATTGTGAATGATACTGTTTTAACGCTGGCTGTAAGGGTTTTAGATACCGGCGGTGGAGGCGGTTTATGGGGAGACAATGTCAAAATGCAGATCCATCCCAAAGGAAGCAATCAAAACGTTGCCCTTTCAGGGGAATGGAAATATTTACCCGTAGCCGAATATATTAAAGACAGGTTTTATGTTTACGGAATCCCGAACCGGGAATTTGATCAACGTCCCATGCTTCCTTTCGGTTTGGACGAGAATACTCCGACTGTACTTTACAATGGAATGATTGCCCCCCTCATCCCTTTTTACATAAAAGGGACAATCTGGTATCAGGGCGAACAAAACGTCAATGCTCCCAAAGATTACGAGAGTTACCATGCGCTTTTTTCTATGCTGATACACAATTGGAGAGCCGACTGGAATGAAGGGAACTTTCCGTTTTACTTTGTGCAGATTGCGCCCTGGACGTATGGCAGCAGCTCTAAATCTTACGTTGTAAGGAATGCGCAGTTTGAAACGCTTTCGGTTCCAAATACCGGCATGGCAGTAACGCTTGATATTGGCAGCCTGAAGACGATCCATCCACCGGATAAACAGGACGTAGGTAAAAGGCTTGCCCTCTGGGCTTTGGCAAAACAATATCATAAAGATGTCTTTTATTCGGGCCCGCTTTATAAATCAATGAAGATAAAAGGCAGCAAAATCATCCTTTCTTTTGAGCACACCGGTGAAGGGCTTGCACTAAAAGAAATTAATGGCAAAACCAATTTTATTATTGCCGGAAGGGATCAAAAATTTGTGGATGCTCAGGTAAAGATAGAAGGGAAGAAGCTTGTCGTTTACAGCGATAAAGTAAAAGATCCGGTAGCAGTAAGATATGCCTGGAGCAACACGGCGGAAGCTACTTTGTTCAATAAAGAAGGTTTTCCTTCGCCGACATTTAAAACAGATAACTGGACCGATAAGTAAAGCTGAAAGTAGAATTATTTCTTGATAATCAAATATATTAGAACAGAAAGAAAAACCGCAAGTGGTTGAAAAAAATATAAAATTTATTTATCAGTTTTTGATTGGTTTTTATGACTGGATTTTTCCCGTGTGCTTAAGACAACGGGTAAACCGTCGGCCACTTGTTTGCGCCAGTCATTTTTACCAGGACAGGGGTTAAACTTCACCAAAACTTAACAACGATCTAATATTCAGTTAATATTGCGTTTATAATATTGCACCATAAAATCATCCGCTAAGGAAATGAGCCAAAAAAAAACGCTCGAACTGGTAATATTATCCGACCTGCATCTGGGAACCTACGGCTGCAGCAGCAAAGAACTCCTTCTCTATCTGAAAAGCATCCGTCCCGAAACACTGATTCTGAACGGAGACATTATCGACATCTGGCAATTCAACAAGTACTTCTGGCCGAAATCACACGCAGCCGTCATCAAAGAGATCCTCTCCTTGCTCTCTTCAGGCACCAGGGTCATTTACATTACGGGAAATCATGATGAAATGATGCGCCGCTATTCCGGTTTAAAGCTTGGAAAATTCGAAATTCTCGACAAACTGGTCCTACCGCTCAGCAACGGAGAAAGAGCCTGGATCTTCCATGGGGACGTGTTTGATGTGATGATGGAACATTCCAAATTTCTGACCCGCATGGGCGCCTATGGTTATGATCTGTTGATCCTCATCAACAGCCTGGTAAACAGGGTCAGCAAGCTGCTGGGAAGAAGTCCGGTATCGTTGGCATCGAAAGTAAAAGGCAGTGTAAAATCCGCCGTGAAATATCTCAACAAATTTGAAAATCTTGTCGCCGAGATCGGTTCGCGGAAAGGCTATGATTATGTTGTCTGCGGACACATACACAAACCGGAAAAAAGAAAATACGCCACGGAGCATGGTGAAATCACCTATTTAAATTCGGGAGACTGGATCGAAAATCTCTCCGCACTGGAATTCAACGGCAAGGCCTGGGAAATTTATCGTTTTAAGGATAATCCCCTGATCGCCGACATTCCGGAAGAAACACCTCTTTCTCCGTCCTATCAGCAGATCTTCGATTCGCTGAAAAAGGACATCGCCGAAATAAACATTAAAAGTTCCGGATTTTCTTTACCCACACTTTCCTGACCCTATCATGAAAATCCTCTATGGAATTCAGGCCACGGGAAATGGCCATATAACACGGGCAACAGAGATCATTCCCCTGCTTCAGAAAAAAGCCCGGGTAGATGTGCTGATGAGCGGCATGCAAAATTCGGTTTCGTTTCCGTTTCCGGTAAAATACCGTTTTTACGGATTGAGTTTCGTCTCCGGAAAATCAGGCGGCATTGATTACCTGATGACGTATCATAAAACCAAAACGCTGCGGTTCATGAACGATTTACTCAAATTACCGCTGGAAGATTATGACCTGATCATTCAGGATTTTGAGCCGGTGATTGCATGGGCCGGAAAACTGAGGGGAAAGAAAGTCATTGCTTTGAGCCACCAGAGTGCCGTCATCAAAGATGCTGCACCGCAACCCGATCTCTTTGATCCTTTGGGAAAACAAATCCTCAAAAACTATGCTCCGGCAAAAATAGAATACGGATTTCATTTTAAATCTTATGATGAAGCCATCTTTACTCCCGTGATCAGAAAATCCGTTCGGGATATCAAGCCCATCAACAAGGGCCATTATACCGTGTACTTACCCTCCTATCAGGATTCAGCTTTGGTCTCATACCTGTCAGACTACAAAAAGGTACAATGGCACGTCTTCAGCAGGCATGCCCCACGAAAATACAGACACGAAAATGTCGCTGTTTTTCCCACGGGGCAAGAGGCTTTTTTGCAGAGCATGTCCACTGCTGAAGGTGTTCTTTGCGGGGCGGGTTTTGAGACGCCGGCCGAAGCACTGTACCTGCAGAAAAAGCTGATGGTCGTCCCCATGAAAAAGCAGTACGAACAACAATGCAATGCAACGGCCCTGGATCAGATGGGAATCGATGTCATTAAAATACTTTCAAAAGAGCATCATCAACTGGATCCCTGGCTTGAGAAAAGAGGGAGGGCCGAAGTCGCTTTTCCGAATCAAACCGAGGCCATCTTATCACAGATCATTGAAAAACACGCCTAATGACCAATACTTTAGATTTAACTTATGTTTACATTTCTTCGCTTTGTCAATTCTAAAATTAGGTTACATTTGTTCTCCAAAACCATTTTAAAATGAAAAAACTATTGGCACTTTCCGCAATGGCGGTATTTTTTCTCATTGCATGTTCAAGTCCCGGGCATCAGTTAATAGGGACATGGAAAGTCAGTAAGGTAGAAACTAATTTTAAAGATACGAATCTGCCCAAAGCAATCATTACTCATATCAAAGATGAACAAAAAAATCTGAGTTTTAAAATCATAAACGACTCTTTGATGGTGCTGATTCTGGACAAAAACGCTCACGAAGCTAAATGGAAAATTGATTCCAAAACCAAAGTAATCAAATACTATTTTAACGACCAGAAAAATTCGGTGTACACATTAGGTTCGCTGGAAGGCAATGAAATTGTAACCGAATCGCATACTCCCTTAGGAACGCTAACGGTTATTTTCAGTAAACAGTAAGGGTATTTTAATTTAATACCGGCACATAAAAACACCATCCGCTTTTTAACAAAACCGGTATCGGGGTTATTTTTAATTTAAAGATTCTCGATCAAATCTCTGATTTCCTGGGTTTCTGTTTCAACGTTGTAAGAAGGCTTCGCTCTTCCTGCTTTATCATACCAGTAATTGGCGTTCCACTCATCTCCCTCTCTCCGGTAAAGACAGGCCAGAAGCCATGCGGCCTCAGGGGTCTCTGAAAGTTGCAGAACGAGGTGTGCTTCTTCGTAATTCTCTTCTTCGATCAGATCGATGGCTTCCAATAATTCATCCTTACCTATCATCATCTTAAGATTGGTAAACATAAACGAATTTATGCCTGTGAAATTATGTAAAAGATCAATAACATCCAATTTTTGGGCCGTGAATATCCGGAAGGATTCTGAAAAGACACCGGAATGCAAAATCTATTGCACCAATAGGTTACATCCGCGGATGTCGCTGTTGTCAAAACGACCCAACACTTCGAAACCGTCGTTGGGTAATTTTTTGCCTAAATCCTGCGTGGCAATGAAAGAACAGGAATGAATATTGGCCAGGTCTATCACGTTGATACCCCCGGTTTTTCCTTCCTGTAAAATGGTGAGCGGATCGTTGACATCACGGATCAAAACCCGCATCCAGGGCGGCATTTCAAAATGACCTTTCCCCAGGGAATAGGCCTGCGACAACAACTCTGTCATCCCGTATTCCGAGAAGATCTTATCCACGCCAAAAGCCGACTTCAGCTGAGCATGCAGCTCTTCGCGCACCATTTCTTTCCGATTTCCTTTCATCCCTCCGGTTTCCATCAAAATAAGATCGGGAAACTGTACAGGAAACTGTTCCGCCAGATCCAGCAAAGCATAGGTAACGCCGAGGAGAACCACTTTTTTCTTCTCATTTTGCAATTCCGACAGAACCCTCGAAAGCTTTTCATAATCGTGCAAATAAAAACCGCCTCTGGGGTCGCCGCTCCATTCCATCAGTTTTTTTGCCATATGCACCAGCGAGGACCCTTCCCTTTCGAGATAGGAAGGCAGTAGTGCCAGAAAAACATATTCTTCGGGGGCACCAAAAAAATCCCGGAACCCCTGTAAAACACTTTCTTCATAAAGAGCCAGGTCTTTTACATAATGCTTACTGGTCTGCATACCGGTGGTACCGCTGCTGGTAAATATCACTTTTTCCTGAAAGGATCCGGTGACAACCTCGTGGTTCTTGAAAAATTCAATGGGTAGAAAGGGAATCTTTTCAATGCGGTCAACGGTAGCGGGATGTACACTCAGGGCACTTGCAAACTGCTGGTAAACTTTGTTGTGCTCGTATTGATACCGAAATACCTCGAGCGCAAGCGAGGTAAAATCAGCTAGGTTGCTGAGTTGAAATATTTTTTCCGTTAAACGGTCTGTGTTTGTCATGAATGACCTCAGTCTTACTAAATAAGTAGAGACAAAAATACGGTATAAAGCAAAAACCCTGCACTTCCGTGCAGGGTTTCTATTCTGTCGGGGTGAGAGGATTCGAACCTCCGGCCTCGTCGTCCCGAACGACGCGCGCTAACCGGGCTGCGCTACACCCCGTGATTTTTTCCATCAATCCATTTAAAAACAGCCTCTCGTTTTTTCAGGCTTTTCAGATATCTTTCCAATTTCATCGCTTCTGATCTTGAATCAACTTCTTTTGCAAAAAGTAATTTCCACGGTCTCTTCCCGGAAGTATAAACGTTTTTTCCACCATTATGTCTGTCCAAACGTTTTTGTACATCCTGCGTTTGGCCAATATACAGCGAGCCGTCTTTTTCTGAGATTAATATATACGTAAAGAACTTCATTTCATTATTGTTGGCTCCCAACGCGCTAATCCCGAAAAATAGAAAATTTTCAATTTTCTTCATTTTTCGAGGATCCTCGATTTTGTTGCGAAATCAGAGATTTCGGCAAAATCGGGACCGGGCTGCGCTACACCCCGTAAAATGGGTCTGCAAAATTAATAAACCCGAATCAATTAGCAAATATTTTATTTACGAAACTTTACTTGAAATTCATCGTCTGCAAAAAACTATAACTTACTGAATCAATACCTGTACCTGCGGAAGTGCTCCTTCTTCTACCCGGATGTTGAAACTTTTAGTCACGGTTTGCCCGTTCAGGAACTGAATCCCGGCCACATACGTCCGAAGAAAATGCTCATAGGGGTCTTCTTTATGATTTTTGGGTGGCGGGCACTTTTTGACGGAAATCGGAACCTTGATCATGATCGGCTGAGAGTATACTTTTCCGTTTGTAGCCGAGAGCCCTCTTCCGGTTGCATTGACAAAACGGACATGTGCCAATGCATTTCTATCATTCCGAATGAATGTCGGGGTTGCAACCTCATACATCCGGAGGAGATTACTTCCCACGTTGGTGAGCGTAACGGTGACACGATAAAAGTCTTCTCCCTTTTTTTCTTTGCGTTTCAAGGTTTGATAACTGGCATCGATACCATTGATATTTTGAACTTTTCCTTCCTGCAACTCAACATAGCCCTGGGCTTGTGAAATTCCGGTACCAAAAACCAGGAAGATAAAAAGGTAGGAAATCAAAACTTTTTTCATGACGATTTTATTTAATTACGAATAAACCTTTACGGAGAAATTGCTGTTTTAAAGCTTATTGAAAGCAATATCAAACAAATTTAAACTCTTTTTCCATAAATCAAAACTGGAATAGCCGTCATATTTTGAAAGTCCGGAAAAGTATTTCCCAAAACCAGACAGGCCGTCGCTTTTCCATGATCTTTATCATTGCAATTTTTTATCACTGATTTCCTGTATTTACCTTTAGAAAAGCGAGAAAACGTATTTTTGTTACCCTGTATTGGCTGAAACTAATTTTAAAGCTATGTGAAATATGAGGAATCCCAAATTTCTTGTTTTCTTTTCGATCATCCTGATACTCTACGCCAGTATCAATTATTACATTCTGCACCGTGGGCTTTCGCTGATAGAAAAGGGAAGCCCGTGGCGGACACTGCTGACGATCTGTATTGTGGTTTTTGCGGCCTTGTTCATTGCGGGCCGGTTTCTGGAAAGAAGGATGATCAACCCGTTTTCAGCCACGGTAGTCTGGGTGGGGGCCTTCTGGCTGGCGTTTATGGTCTACATTCTGCTCCAGCTGATTTTGATCGACTTTGTCGGCCTGCTGGATCACTGGTTCCAATTCCTGCCATCCTTTGTGCATACGCATCCTGCCGCGACGAGAAAAATCCTTGGAATCGCGGTGATCGTCATCAGTTCCGTGGTGGTAGTCGCAGGACACATCAACACCTGGTTCCCGAAGATCAAAAATCTGGACCTCACAATCCATAAAAAAGCCGGAAACCTCAAGGAGCTGAACATCGTGGCCTTTTCGGATGTGCATCTGGGCACGCTGATAGAAAAACGACATCTGGCAGGCATCATAAAAAGAGTGAATGCGCTCAAGCCCGATATCATCCTGATCGCAGGCGACATCATCGATGAAGACATCAACCCGGTGATTCGCAGTAATGTGGGCGAAACACTCAAAATGCTGCAGGCGAAATACGGCGTCTATGCTGTAACCGGAAACCATGAATATATCGGCGGTGTGGTCAAAGCAAAGGATTATCTGACAAACCACGGAATCCGGTTACTCAGCGATACGGCTGTGCTCATCGACCACAGTTTTTATGTGGCAGGAAGAGAAGATCTGATGAAGAACCAATCGGCATACAAAAGAAAACCCCTGATGGCAATCACGGAAAGCCTTCAAAAGGAACTTCCCCTGATCCTGATGGATCATCAGCCGTTCCGACTGGAACAGGCAGCAGAAAACGGCGTGGACCTGCAACTTTCGGGGCATACGCATCACGGACAGCTGTGGCCTTTCAACTACATCACCAGCCTGGTTTATGAAAAAAGCTACGGTTATCTCCGCAAAGGAAACACGCATTATTATGTCTCCTGCGGTGTCGGGGGTTGGGGACCGCCCATCCGGACCGTCAGCCGGCCCGAAATTTTAAACATCAAACTTCATTTTGACTAAAATTTAAAATCATGGAAACACAAGATAAACTCTTTATTCTCTGGACCAGCGGCGAAAAACTCACCTTCGACGAAATGGTCTTTATGTATGCTTATAATAGTATGAAACACCAGTGGTGGAAAGAAATTACACTGATCATCTGGGGGGCAGCCACCGATCTGGCCGGAAAAGACAGTCAGGTGCAGCACAAGCTGAAAAAAATGCAGGATGTGGGTATCGAGATCTCAGCCTGCAAGGCCTGCGCCGATGATTTAAAATACACCGAAACACTCGAAAACATAGGCGTGGAAGTAAAATATTGGGGGACGCCCCTTACTGAAATTCTGAAGTCGGGCGCCCGGCTTATCACCATTTAATTTACAGTATCATGATGGAAAGCTTACAAAACATCCCTCCTGTTGAATTTTTGACCCGTATCAACCATCTGCTCGACAAACGATGGTTCTTGCTCACATGCGGCGATTTTGAAGAACATCATTTCAACACCATGACCATTTCCTGGGGCTCGCTGGGCATCATGTGGAACAAGCCCTTTGCCATGGTAGTGGTGCGCCCGACGCGTTATACCTACGAATTCATGAACCAATATGATGATTTCACCTTGTCGGCTTTCCCGAAACAGTTTCACAGAGATCTTTCCCTGTTGGGAGCAAAATCAGGACGGGACGGCGATAAGATCGCGGAGACGAAATTGCATCCGGCAGCTTCCGAAATTGTAAAATCTCCCGCTTTCGCGGAAGCGGAGTTGATCCTGGAATGTAAAAAGATCTACTGGGACGATATGAAACCGGAGAACTTTCTGGATTCTTCCATTTTCAAACATTACAAAAACAACGACGAACACCGGATCTATTTCGGGGAGGTACTGAAGATCCGGGGAACTTCGGAATTTATCTAGTTATCTTACCGGATATCGAAAATACTTCGGTCCACCTCGGCAAAATCAGTAATCACCCGATGGTTCCATTTGCCGTAATCCCTGTCGTCAGATTTTACAATGATAATTTCTCCAGCCCCGACGTTTTCGGCGGCTTTGATGCCCGGTTCGGAATCTTCAAAGATCAGAACTTCATCACTGTTAAGGCCCAGCACATTCAAGGCTTCATGAAAGATCTGCGGATCCGGTTTGCTTTTGATGGAACCGTTGCTGTGGATCACCTTCGAGAGATCGAAATATTCCCCCAGGTTTAAGTACCTGAAATAAAACTCCACATTGTGGAAGTCGGAACCGGTGGCAATGGTGAACGGGATGTTGTTTTTTTTCAGAAACTGAAAAAGATCCACACTTCCACTTGCCAGCTGCAATTTCTGCTCTAGGCACAATACCTGATACATATCCTCCTTTTCGATACTCAGCCGCTTTATTTCCTCAGGAGATAATTTTTCAGGCCATATCCTGTCCAGAATATATTCGTTGTTCCTGCCGTGGATGATGTCATCCTTTTCCTCTGCATCCATCGACAACCCGTACTTGTCCAAAAAGACATCCCAGGCCTGGTAATGCAATTCCGTATCCCAGAACAACGTTCCGTTAAAGTCGAAAACAACGCCTTTAATTTTCATGAAATCGTATTCAAAATGTGATAATTAGTAGCTATCCCACTACAATATTGACGATGCGCCCGGGAACCACGATGATTTTCCTTACCGTTTTTCCTTCCAGCCAGCGGGTCGCTTCCTGCGCGGAAAGGGCTGCCTTTTCGATTTCAGGTACTGGCATGTCTATCGGCAGTTCCAGTTTAAACCGCATCTTCCCGTTAAAGGAAACCGGATAGGTAAAGGTATCTTCCTGAAGATATTTCGGGTCGTATTCCGGAAAATCCACGTTCACGATACTTCCCTTATGACCCAACGATTCCCACAACTCTTCTGCCAGATGGGGTGCATACGGTTCCATGAGGAGGGACAATGACTCCAGCATTTCCCGTTTGTGACAATTCAGTTCGGTGAGTTCGTTCACACAGATCATAAATGCGCTGACACCGGTATTAAAGGAGAATCTTTCGATGTCGTCCCTGATCTTTTTGATGGTCTTGTGGATCACCTTCAGTTCGGCTTCCACGGCGGGTTCATCCGTCACCACCAGCTGATCTTCTTCATCAAAATACAGGCGCCACAGCTTGCGCAGAAAACGGTAAACGCCTTCGATCCCGTTGATGTCCCAGGGTTTGTCCTGATCGATGGGGCCCAGGAACATTTCGTACAACCGCAACGTATCGGCACCGTATTTCTCGATCAGGTCATCCGGATTCTGTACATTGTGTTTCGACTTGGACATCTTTTCCACTTCATAACCACAGATATATTTTCCGTCTTCCAGAATGAATTCGGCATCCTGAAATTCGGGACGCCATTTTCTGAAGGCTTCGGTGTCCAGCACATCGTTGCTGACCATTTCGATGTCTACGTGCAATGCCTGTGTGTTGTATTCTTTTCGCAAATTGTACGACACAAATTTGTTGGTACCGGTGATCCGGTACACAAAATTGGAACGGCCCTGGATCTTGCCCTGGTTGATGAGCTTTTTGAAAGGTTCATCCTCGCAGGCCAGTCCGTTATCATAAAGGAATTTATTCCAAACCCGTGAATAGATCAGGTGGCCGGCAGCATGTTCGTCGCCACCGATATACAGGTCCACATTACGCCAGTACTGGTTGGCTTCCTGTGAAAAATATTCTTTGTCGTTGTGCGGATCCATGTAGCGCAGATAATAGCCACTGGAGCCTGCAAAACCCGGCATGGTATTGGTCTCGAGCGGATAACCTTCTTTTGTTTTCCAGTTTTTGGCGCGGGCGACAGGAGGTTCGCCGGTTTCGGTAGGCAGGTATTTGTCCACTTCGGGCAACCGCAGCGGCAGCTCGTCTTCCGGCAAAGGATAAGGCATTCCGTCTTTGTAATACATAGGGAACGGCTCGCCCCAGTAACGCTGCCGGCTGAAAATAGCATCGCGCAATCGGAAATTGATCTTCCCTTTTCCAATACCCATGGCTTCCAGCTTTTCGATGGTGGTATGGATGGCTTCTTTTACATTCATCCCGTTCAGGAAACCCGAATTCACAAGTATCCCTTCCTTGGAGTCGAACGACTCTACCCAGGTGGAAACATCGCTCATTTCCTCCCCTTCACGCCTTACGACCTGAATGATCGGCAGATTAAAATGACGTGCAAAGGCAAAGTCGCGGCTGTCGTGTCCCGGCAC
>CAYWBO010000024.1:0-33899 GCA_964456625.1 uncultured Lentimicrobiaceae bacterium
CCCCGCTCCGTTTTCCCTTAAAAACCCTGCTTTTTTTACCGAAAACGTTTCCAGAGCTACTACTTTTTTTTAATGTCAAAAAAAATCAACGAACTGATATATAGTAATATAAATTCCTAACTCGCTTATAATAACTACATTTTTACTACTGCAAAAAATATCCGGATTTTTCCGCCCTACATTTGAAAATCCCGGGCAGTTTATGCCCTCTGATCAACGGGAAAATTTTCCTTTCCCGAAGGAAGAAGATCAGGGCAGTGAGATCTGCGAAAGCAAAAAACGCACGGCGCGCAGCAGTCCGGAAGTAAAACAAAAAATTGAGCTATGAATTAAATCTTTACTTCTCATCATGTCCACACAATCATTCATCACCACGGGAAAATGCATATACTGTGCAAACTCCCCTCCCGGCTTCCGGAAACCGGATTTATTTTTCATTTTTCACGCAATCGATTTAGGAACATATTATTTATAAAACTTAAAAACTTTATCACAATGGGATATTTAAAAAAAGGGCTATACAGCATTTTCATCCTGTGCTGTGTACTGATCACGTCGAACGTGGCAGCTCAGCAACAAATCAAACCAATCACAGGGATTGTTGTTGATACCAAAGGAGCACCGCTTATCGGTGTTTCTATCATTGTAAAAGGCACGACCCATGGCACGACGACGGACTTAAACGGAAAGTTCTCGCTCTCCGTGGAACAGGAAAATCCTGTCCTTCAGGTATCGTATATCGGCTTTGCCACGCGCGAAGTACACGTCACCGGCGACGAACCGCTCAGGATCATCCTTTCGGAAAGCATCAAAGCGCTGGATGAAGTGGTGGTAGTAGGTTACGGCAGCCAGCACAGGAAAGACCTGACAGGCGCCATTGCCGTGGTACAACCCGCCGACCTGACGTCCACCCCAGTAAACTCCGTAGGCGACGCACTGGAAGGCAGAGCTGCCGGTGTGCAGATCATCTCCTCCGGGGTACCGGGAAACGATCCTACCTTCCTCATCCGTGGTGTGGGAACCGTCAACGACGCCTCTCCGCTGTTTGTCATCAACGGCGTACCCGTTTCCAGCGGCCTCGGTCAGCTGAACATGAATGACATCGCTTCGATCCAGGTGCTGAAAGACGCTTCCGCCACCGCCATCTACGGTTCACGGGGCGCCAACGGCGTCATCATCGTCACCACCAAACACGGCGAAGCCGGCAAACCCAGCATCAACGTCAACTACTTCTTCGGCATCCAGCAGGCTGCCAAAATGATCCCCATGCTGAACGGCGAACAGTTTGCCCAACTCGACAACGAGATGATGGCCAACGCCGGCATGGCACTGAATCCGGCGTATGCTAACCCGGCTTCTTTTGGGAAAGGTACCAACTGGCTCGGCGCCATGTTCACTTCCGCTCCGGAACACAATCTGTCGCTCTCCTATTCCGGCGGCAACAAAATGTCCAATTATTATGTATCCGTGAATTACATCGATCAGAAAGGGATCGTTATCAACACGGGATACAAAAAACTTACCGTACAGCTGAATTCCAACTCCGAAATCAACAAGCATCTGAAATTCGGAAATGCCATCACCCTGAGTTACAACCATAACTACAGTGGCAACTACAACATTCACGACGCCCTGCTGGCGCTGCCGGTCCGTCCCATCTACGCTGCTGACGGAACCTATTCCGGTCCCGGCGGACAGTCGATCTGGTACGGCAACATCGTGAACCCTGTGGGGATGGCCAAAACCGTGGACAACACCACCGACGGCTACAACATCATCGGGTCTGCCTTCGGCGAACTGAACATCATTTCAGGGCTGACGCTGAAATCCACCGTAGGACTCCAGGGCAATTTCTGGAACGACCGCAACTGGGCTCCTGCCTATCAGTGGGGCTCCAGTTCCAACCCCAATGCATACCTCAGCGAGACGTACCATAAAAACATCACCTGGAACTGGGACAACACCCTGACGTATGTAAAAGAATTAGGGAAAAACCATATCACCGCCATGATCGGGACCAGCGCCCAGGAAAACAACGAACATTATATCAACGGCTCGGTGCAGAGCTTCCCAAGCGACCTGACACAGCAGCTGGTGAACGGTACCAGCAACCCCACTGTGGCAGGTGATGCCTACAGCTGGTCACTGTTATCCTACATGGGACGTATCAACTACAACTACGCCGACAAATACCTGTTGACGGCTACCGTCCGTCGTGACGGTTCTTCCCGTTTCGGAAGCGGCAACAAATGGGGCGTATTTCCCTCCATATCCGGTGCCTGGCGTATCTCCAAGGAAGACTTCTTCAAAAACGTCAACTGGGTCAACGACCTGAAGATCCGTGCCGGTTACGGGATCACGGGTAACCAAAACATTGGTAACTATTCTTTTGCCGCTGCCCTGCAAACCTATGCCTACAACTTCAACAACACGCCGGTATCGGCCGTGATGCCCGAAGTGATGCCGAACCCCAACGTACAGTGGGAAGAGCAGAAACAGGCCGACATCGGTATCGATGCCTCCCTGCTCAATGGCAGGATCAACCTTACCGTTGACGCTTACATTAAAAATACCGACAAGATGCTGGTGCCCATGGCCGTGCCGATCACAACGGGATATTCCGATGTGGTGGTGCCATCCATCAATGCCGGTAAGATGCAAAACAAAGGCTGGGAGCTCACCGTCAACACCAACAATCTGATCGGTAAATTCAAATGGAGTACTTCCGTCACCGTTTCCTTCAACAAAAATAAAGTCGTCAGCATCAACGACACCATCCCCATGCCGACGGGAAGCATCGGTTTGAACTACTACCTGGCGCTGATCCAGGCCGGGGTTCCGATCAACGAATTCTACGGCTATGTAACCAACGGGCTCTTCCAGACCCAGGCCGACGTGAACAACCACGCCCTGCAGACGCCGGGTAACGACCCCTATAACCGCACTTCTCCGGGAGACATCCGTTTCAGGGACCTGAACAACGACGGGGTCATCAACGACAAAGACCGTACCTTCCTCGGCAACCCGAATCCCAAGTTCATCTTTTCCATGGGCAACAATTTCTCCTACAAAGGATTTGATCTAAACGTCTTCTTACAGGGTGTGGCCGGAAACAAGATCCTCAATGCCAACCGCTTGTATACCGAATGTATGTATACCTCCTTTAACCAGACCACGGCTGTGCTGGGACGCTGGACAGGTCCGGGAACAAGCAACTCCATGCCCCGCGCCGTTTACAACGACCCGAACAACAACTCACGTCCTTCGGACCGCTACATCGAAGACGGTTCCTATCTCAGGATCAAGAATGTAACGCTGAGCTATACGATCCCGCATAAGGATCTGAAATCCTTATGGCTGACCTCCGCCCGCGTTTACGTCTCCGTGGAAAACCTGTACACGTTTACCAAATACTCCGGTTTCGACCCGGAAGTAGGTCCTACGGGCATCGACAACAGCGTGTATCCGGTGTGTCGCACCTTCAGTGTGGGAATTAACCTTGGTCTTTAATCATTAAACACGAAATCATCATGAAAAAGATATTTTATTTATCCCTCTTTATTTTGGCCGTCGTCCTCACGGGCTGCCAAAAGGATTTTCTGACCAAAGCACCGGAAGATTCCATCAACACGGCCAATTTCTTTAAAACGGAAACCGACGCCATCAACGCCGTCAACGGTGCTTACCAGCCGTTGCAATGGCCCAAACTTTATAACATGCGGATGTGGACCTCGGACATCTTTGCCGGCAACAGCGTCGTCGGCGCCGGCGGCGGTACCGACGGTATCGAAACCCAGGAAGAAGCCAACTTCATCACGGCACCCGACAACTCCGGTGTGCTGGATCTGTGGCGCGGCCCCTGGCCCGGCATCCTGCAGTGCAACCTGGTACTTGAAAAGGTACCCGGCATCAACTTCGACCAGGCCACCAAAGACCGTGTCCTCGGTGAAGCCCATTTCCTTCGCGGTCTGTATTACTTTATCCTGGTACGTTACTTCGGCGGGGTGCCGCTGGTGCTGAAACCGGTGAACCCCGGCGACGACCTGCGTCCTTCACGGGCTACCGCCACGCAGGTGTACGATCAGATCATCTCCGACTTCTCACAGGCCATCAAGCTGCTGCCGCCGCGTGAGCAGTATTCTGCCGCCGACAAAGGCCGCGCTTCCCGCGGTTCCGCCGAAGGCATGCTGGCCAAGGTGTACCTCACCCTGGGCAACTACCAGCGCGTGGTGGGCCTCTGCGACTCCGTCAGAGCCCTGGGTTATGCCCTGAATGCCAACTACGCCGATAACTTCAACCCGGCAGACAAAAACTCCGTGGAGTCGTTGTTCGAGATACAGTACTCCGGCAGCACGGCTTACGACTTCTGGTCGAACCAGAACCAGGCTTCCTGGACCAGCATCTTCATGGGTCCCCGCGGCTCCAACATGGTGGCCGGCGGCGGCTGGGGCTGGAACCAGCCCACCAAAGAGTTTGTGGATTCCTACGAACCCGGCGACAAACGCAAGGCGGTGACCATCCTCTACAAAGGCTGCCCGCAGTTCAACGGCATGGATTACGACAGTACCTGGTCCACCACCGGATACAACGTCCGCAAATTCCTGCAACCGGTTTCTGTGGCCTCGGCATACAACAACAGCGCCGAGGACTTCCCGGTACTGCGTTATGCCGATGTGCTGCTGATGGAGTCTGAAGCGCTGAATGCATTGGGGCAGACCACCCAGGCGGAAGACCCGCTGAACGAAGTGCGCGCCCGCGCCGGGCTGCCGGCCGTTCACGGACTTTCACAGACCGCCATGAAAGACAAGATCCTGCATGAACGCCGCATGGAACTGGCTTTCGAAGGCCAGCGCTGGTTCGACCTGATCCGCGTCGACAACGGCCAGTACGGCATCAACTTCCTGCATTCCATCGGAAAGCTGAACATGAGCTCCAAGTTCCTGGTCATGCCGATCCCGCAGGTGGACATCGACGCCAATCCCAACCTGAAACAAAACCCGGGTTATTAAACCTAAAAAGAATTCAAAGAAATGATTAGCTATTATATATCAACCCACCCCTACACCTCCCGACAAGTCGGGACAGGCTCTCCATGGAGGGGATCAGTGGAAACCATTTCTTTGAATTCCACTCAGGACAGAAAAAAATCAGCCAATAAATCCCAATTATCCCCTTTTGGAAGGGGTGTAGGGGTAGGTCAGTTAAAAAAGCCATTTATTGGCTGATTTTAAAGACAAATTGTAAACATTAATTTGACCTTTAACAATATTAAAATGAAAAAACAAAATATCATTCGCTTAGGGTTCAACCCTTTGCCCATCCGTTTCCCCTCCGGTCTTCGCATCATTTCATTTCTCGTCGCAATGATGATGATCGCATCATGCCAGCCGGATAAGCTGCCTGCACCGTCAACGGCTGCAGGGCCGCTGGCCGTCACCTCCTCTACCGACAACCTGGCGCTGGTGCAAACTTCCGACAACGCCGGTGCCACAGCCCTGACACTGAACTGGACTACCGGGACCAATCATGGCACCGGATCGTCCATTGCCTACTTGCTTCAAATCGACAAAAAGGGAAATAACTATGCCAACGCCCTGCAATTCGACATGGGCAAAGGCGTCTATACCAAAAGTTTTACGGTATCAGAATTCAACGATGATCTCCTCAACCACTGGAATGTTCCGGCTGGAACTGTCGTTCAGCTTGAAGCCCGCGTTGTGGATACGGTCTTTTCAGACCCGAAGGTGACCGACGTCTCCCAGCCTGTAGAGATCAGTGCTTCTCCCTATCAGCCTGTCAGCACCACGCTGTACCTGCTGGGAGACGCTACTTCCGCCGGATGGGACGCCACCAAGGCCATCGCCATGGCCCCGACCAAAACCGACCCGACGACCTTCGCATACCGCGGATTGTTCAGTGCCGGTACTTTTGAGTTCATCACCACCCTGGGGCAGACCCTGCCGGCATACATCCAGGGTGCCGACTCCACCAAAGTCGTGTATCGTACCGACAACAGCCAGGCCGACAACCCGTTTACCATCAAGCAAGCCGGGGTTTACAGCGTTACCGTAAGCCTATTGGATCTCTCGGCCAAAGTGCAGAAAGTTGACCTGCCACCTTATGACTCGCTGTTTATCGTAGGAGATGCAGCCCCGAACGGCTGGGATATCGCCCATGCCACCCCACTGGTCCATGACAGCGTGAATCCGTTCATCTTCACCTACCAGGGTGTGCTGAATGCCGGGCAGTTCAAGTTCCCGGTGAACCGCAATACCGACTGGGGCCAGGATATGTTTATGATGGCCAGCGACTCGACCATGTATCTGCACCACGGCGGCGCTTCAGATGACAACAAATGGACCATTGCCAAGAAAGGGTACTATACCTTAACGCTGAACCTGCTGGATAACACCATCAAGATCGACCGTACCGAGCTGTACATCGTAGGCAGTGCCACGCCCATCGGCTGGAGCATCGACAAGGCCATCGCCCTGACCGAAGATCCCACCAACGGCTGCATCTTCACCTACAGTGGTCCGATGGTCGCCGGCGAGTTCAAATTCCCCGTAAACCGGAATACCGACTGGGGTCAGGATATGTATATGCGGCTGACGGACACCACCATGTACCGGCATGTGGGCGGCGCCCCGGATGACAACAAATGGAACATCACCGATCCGGGCAACTACGTCATCACCGCCAACATCGAGACGAATAAAATAAGTATTCAGAAACAATAATAAGAAGAAGTGTAAAAAGGGTTGTCTCATTGTGTCCGAAGTCAGGAGTTCAAAAAATGATTGGAGTTATTTTATAAACCCATCCCTACACCCCCCGACAAGTCGGGACAGGCTCTCCAGGGAGGGGATTTAAGGAAATCATTTTTTGAACCGTTCGGGAGGTCTTAGAAATCAGCCAATAAATACTAACGGTCCCCTTTTGGAAGGGGTAGGTCAATAAAAAAGCCATTTATTGGCTGATTTCTAAAAACTTCGTAAGGGAAAAAACGCAATGAACTTTAAACGACTTCAGCGACCCTTTCAAACCTTCTTACAAAAAAGAATTATCTATGAAACGTATAACGTTTATATATCTGCTCTTTACCTTTTTATTTCTGGCGTCCTCGTGCAGCAAGGGAAGCAACAGCAGCCCGGCGCCCGTCCCCGTCCCCGTAACCAGCGTGAAGATCAGTACCGACAAAGCCAGCTATCCCCCGGGAAGCACGGTAACATTTACAATCGACAAGGCCCTGCCTGCCACGGCAAAGGTCCGATACCGCCACCTGTCGGAGGTGATCAGTGAAGCCCCTCTGGCAGGAACCAGCTGGCAGTGGCAGGCGCCCGATCAGGACTTCACCGGTTATTTGGTGGACGTGTACGATGTGGTGAACGGCAAAGAGATCATCTACGGCAGCATCGGGGTCGATGTCTCCTCAGACTGGTCGCATTTCCCCCGCTATGGGTTCCTGTCGTCCTATCCCAAGATGACCACCGACGCCATCAACTACGTGATCAACAACCTGAACCGCTATCACATCAACGGCCTCCAGTTCTACGACTGGGAATACGAACACCAGCAGCCGCTGGCCGGCACGCCGGACCATCCTGACAGTGTATGGCAGGACATCGCCAAAAGGGACACCTATCTTTCCACTGTGAAAGGATACATCGCCGCGGCTCATGCCTGTAACATGAAAGCCATGTCGTACAACCTGGCGTACGGTGTGCTGAGCAACGCCACTGCCGACGGCGTGCAGGATTCGTGGTATCTGTATACCGACAAAAACCATGTCAACAAGAAAGTCTTTAAACTCGACCTGTCCATGTTCAAAAGCTACATCTGGCTGGTAGATCCTTCCAACACGGCGTGGCAGCAATACATCGCCCAAAAGACCGACGACATGTACAAGGTTTTCGACTTCGACGGTTATCACATCGACCAGCTGGGCGACCAGGGCGTGCTGTACGATTACAACGGACAGCAGGTGAGCCTGCCCACAGGATTCGAAAGCTTCATCAAAGCCATGAAAGCCGATAACCCGGGCAAGAGCCTGGTGATGAATGCTGTAAACCAATACGGGCAGCAGCAGATCGCCGCGTCCCCGGTGGATTTTCTCTACACCGAAGTGTGGGCCCCCAATGACGGTTACAAGGACTTGTCAACCATCATCGAAAACAACGATGCATACAGCAACGACACCAAAAAGACCGTACTGACGGCGTATATGGATTACAACATCGCCGATGCACCGGGCTATTTCAACACCCCGGGCGTTTTGATGACTGATGCCGTGATCTTTGCCTTCGGCGGCGACCACCTGGAGCTGGGCGAGCACATGCTGGGCAAGGAATACTTCCCCAACAACAACCTGCAGATGCGGGGCGACCTGCGTGATGCACTGGTGCATTACTACGATTTTATGGTGGCTTACGAGAACCTGCTGCGCGACGGAGGCTCGTTAAACAGCCCCTCCGTGGCCTGTACCGACGGCAAGGTTACCGTGAGTGCCTGGCCGCCACAACTGGGCAGCGTGGCTGTAACCGGCCGCAACCTGGGCAACACTCAGGTAATCCACCTGCTGAACTATGCCGGCGCTTCCAACCTGGCCTGGCGCGACGCCAACGGCACGCAGACTGCTCCACAGGCCTCCAGCAACGTAAAGTTGTCCTTTCAGACTTCCAAAACCGTAAAAAAAGTGTGGGTGGCCTCCCCGGATTACCTGGATGGCACGCCCCAGATGCTGGATTTCACGCAAACCGGTGCCGGCATCACCTTCACCCTCCCCTCCCTGCAGTATTGGGATATGGTGGTGGTGGAATACTAATACATTGAGAATTGGATCTGTAATTTCCTGAGGATTTTTTAGGGATTTGGCGTGTAAAATTCCCCACTTGTGCGGGGAATTTTTGTCTTATGGTTTCCATTAAAATGCTTTGTCCTTTTTTATTAAACACATAGAGTTTCAACCTCAGCATAACCTCATGAATTTGGAAGGCGTGAGCATTGATTGAGAATATCAACTGTTTAGATGGATTCGTGAGACTTAGAACCACTTATTGAACGAAGCAAATACAACCGCATTTACCCTAAATGGGCAATGGGTTAACAATCTATTTTTTCAAGAAAGTCTTTTTTGCATCAAAATATAAAGCAGCTGCCCCCAATACTGCTATATTTTCTTGATCAGAAGCTACAATTTTCAATTTCTTCAAACTGTTCTTATACGGGTATTTAGCAACCGTCTTTTTTACTGCTGTTTCAAAAAAAGGAAATGCTTTTGAAAGGATCCCTCCGATTACAATTATCTCCGGATCTACGGCAAAAAGAATCATTTTGATCGCATTGCCCAGATCGAATCCATATTGTTCAAAGATGGCCTGTGCAATTTTATCGTTTTTCTTTGCCCTGGCAAATAACCGGTCTGCCTGTACCCCGTATTTTTCTTCAAAATAACCTTCACTCAGATAATACTGATAATCAAAGTCACGGTATGGAATGGAACCAAACTCTCCTGCAGCACAATTGCTCCCTGAATAAAGGTGCCCTTTAAAGATAATTCCGGCACCTACTCCGGTTCCGAGGATAAGCCCGACGGCATTTTCACAATTCCGGGCATGACCGAAATAATATTCCCCTATTGCAAAGCAGTTCGCATCATTGTTTACGTAAACCGGAACCTGAAAGCGATCCTCAAGAATCTCCTTGAGGTGCACTTCACGCCAGGAGGGAATTTTGTCCACTTTATAAACGATACCTTGTTCTTCATCAACATAACCAGGGACACCGATACCAATACCGGCAATACTGTCGTCGAATACTTCACTGATACCTTCGACGAGCTCTCCCAAAACGACGTGTTCGCGTTCCTTATTACTCACAGACCGTACAATAGATTTTTTATTTTTCCCGTTTTCTACCTTTCCCACCCGCAAAGTACGCCCTCCAAGAAATACGCCTACTATCGGATGATTGGTTTCAGCTTCAGTCATTTTATTTTTGATTTATTGATTTAATGTCAATCCTTTTTGCCGGAGGTCGCGCATACTAATGAATGCAACAGTATGTAGTCAACTCCCAAAGATAAATTATTTATGCTCAGTGAGTACTGAAAACATTGGATTTGTTTCCGATTCCATGCCATTTTATGTTTTCAATCCTCCCCCTTTTTATGCAGCAAATATAAATAAAATTATTAATCAATGCAACTTTTTGCATTGATATTTATTATTGAAATCGCAAAAATTACAACAGGGCTCAAAATATCCAATTGGAGATTCGTTAAAGTCATTTAAGACATAATATATTGTAAATTATATAATTATGTATGCTTTATTGTAAGAATATTTCTTGCTCAAAGTTGAAGATTCGGATTTTACAACTATTTTAGGTTAATTTTTTGCAAAAAAAATTAATTTTTTCTTGCATCATATCTTTTTTTATATAGATTTGTAAAAACAATTTTTTGCATCAAATAATCATTTATATATCTATAACAGATGAATTATAAAGAGAATTAGAATGTTACGACGCAAAAAAATTCATCAAACGATATCGGAAGAATAAATTTCTCGATGGAGAAGATATTTTGACGACAAATTACCTACATAAATATTGGCATGAGAATACAGCGTATTCAAATATATTTTTCAAAAAATTAATCATGGGGCTGCCTGAATCTCATAACGTGATTTTAGGTGGTCCCATTGATTTTTTCAGATTAGCAGGTACAACTAAACTATACAACAAGTCAAATTAAAATTAAGTGTTATGAAAAAAATTCTATTTTTTATTTTGCTGTTTGGGCTCTCCATATCTATGATGGCTCAGGTAAGCATACACGGGACGGTCAAATCTGCAAAAGACGGAAAGACACTTCCCGGCGTTTCGGTTGTAGTCAAAGGAACCACCCGCGGTACCATAACAGATATGAACGGAAATTATTCATTGTCCAGCGTTCCGTCCACCGCCACATTGGTGTTCTCTTTTGTCGGAATGCAAAGCAAAGAGGTTGCAGTGGGAAACCAATCTGTTATCAATGTATCGCTTAATGAATCACTTACTGCATTAAAAGAAGTGGTTGTTACAGCCCTGGGCATATCCAGGCAGAAAAAATCACTGGGATATTCCGTGCAGGACGTGAATTCGAGTGTCTTAAATCAAACAGGGGATGCAAAGGTTACCAACGCTTTGATCGGTAAAGTTGCCGGGGTGAGTATTAATTCATCAGGAACCGGTGTCGGCGGATCCATTAAAGTAACGATTAGAGGTAATTCATCTCTTAGTGGTAATAATAGCCCGTTGTGGATTGTCGACGGAGTGCCCTATAGTAACAATCAGGTTACTGACAACAATCAGTGGGGGAATATTGATATGGGAGGTGGTATCACCGATTTAAATCCTGAAGATATAAAATCCATTTCCGTATTGAAGGGACCTGCTGCCGCTGCTTTATATGGTACAAGAGCCGGTAACGGTGTGATTATTGTAACTTTAAAAAAAGGAAAAAGAGGCAATAAGAGCTTAGGTGTTTCTTATAGTTATACAAACACCTACTCTGATCCGGCGTACTTTTTAAACATGCAAAATTCATACGGACAGGGCTCTAATGGTGCCATTGGCGATAACACCGCTACACATGAAGCATCATCATTTGCCGGTGCCTGGGGACCGCTCATGACCGGCCAGCAAGTTGTTGCATGGTATAACAATTCGCAAACTACTTCTTATACCCCACACCCCAATAACATCAAAGATTTTTTCAACACTGGAAATATCCAGACACATAACGTTTCTATAAGCGGAGGTGGTGAAAATAGCTCTTTTAGATTAACATATAATCACGTCGGTAACAAGGGAATGTTACCAACGAACTCTCTTTTCAAAAACGGTATTAATTTGGTGAGCGACTTTCAAATCAACAAATATTTAAAAGTTGATGCGGAAGTTAATTACGTAAGATCATCTGTTAATAACCAGCCTCATTTAGGATTTTATGATATTATGTCCTATCTCTATACGATGCCTTCAAATATTGATATTCAGGATGTGAATACTTACAAACTGAACGCAAGTGCATTAAGTGCAGGAAACTATGTAGAACAGTACTATGTGAGTCCGAATGCAAACAACAGGAATCCTTATGCACAAACGAAAGAATATCAAAACAACGATACCAGAAATCACTTCTTCGGTTTTGTTTCTGCCAACATCAAGTTTTCTAATGATTTTAATTTAGAACTCAGAAGCGGAATGGATTATTACAATTCCATCTTAACACAGACTTTTTTATGGAATGATATTGTTTATCCCGGTGCCAATCCGTCCATTAACATGACCTATACTGAATTTAAGGAACAAAACTCCAGCTTTCTCTTCAATTTTAAGAAGAAGCTGGCTGATTTTGCCGTAAGAGCCAGTGTGGGCGGAAACTTAATGTCACACGTTCAACGGTCGCTGTATGGCGGTTCGGGCCAACTTGCAGTACAAGGGACCTATTATTTAGATTTAGGAACGAACAAAAACACATACAACACATTGTATAACAAAGAAATAAATTCTTTGTACGGCTTTGTTGACTTAGGTTACAAAGATTATTTGTATTTGGATTTGACGGCCCGTAATGACTGGTCTTCAACCTTGCCTGCTCAAAATCGTTCATTTTTCTATCCTTCGGTAAGTTTAAGTGCAGTGGTAACACAATTGATGGATGATTATGGTTTCCAATACAATAAAAAAATATTTTCATTTATTAAATTGCGCGGTTCCATTGCCCAGGTAGGTAAGGATACCGATCCTTATCAGTTAGCCAATGTTTATACAACAGGTAAAACGGATTTCGGTCTTGTTCAGGCTACGCCACCTTCTACCTTGGCTAATAATAATCTGAAACCGGAGATCAAAACTTCCTATGAATTTGGTACCGATCTGAAATTCTTCATGAACCGGGTTGGAATTGATTTTACTTATTATAATAACAAAACCAAAAACCAGGTACTTGAAATTCCACAGGTTCAGTCTACAGGTTACCAATTTGCATACAAAAATGCCGGTTTAATCACTAACCACGGTATGGAGTTTACTGTTACAGGAGTCCCTGTACGGTCAAAAAATTTCAACCTGAATCTGAGCCTTAACCTGGCTACCAATAAAACCCTGGTCAACCGTTTAGATCCGGCAGTTAAAATGTACATTTTCGGTACTTTAAACAACGGACTTCAGGTGATTGCCAAGGAAGGACATAAATTGGGCGATATTTACGGAACCGCTTACGAATTAAATGCTGACGGCAGTAAACTTATCGGAAGCGACGGATTACCTGTTTCTACCTCAAACAATGAGGTCATTGGAAACATCCAGCCCAATTACACAGGTTCTTTTTCCATCGATGCAAATTATAAGGGACTATACTGTTCGGCTTTATTTACTTTCCAGAATGGTGGAGACATTTATTCATATACGCAAGCCATCGCTGCAGGGGCAGGTACCGCTGCGGTTACCGCAAACAGGAGCGATATGGTTGTCAAAGGGGAACATGCTGACGGAAGCCAAAATACAATTGCTATTTCAGCCCAGAAATACTGGCAAAGCAATCTGCCTGATCAGCGGTTTATCTACAGTGCCTCTTTCCTGAAATTAAAAGAGCTGGCTATCGGGTATAACTTTAGCAAGAAAATATTAAAGCTGGTACCCAATGATGCTATTAAAAATCTGAAATTGTCTTTTGTTGCTGATAATTTAGCATACCTGATTAAACACACGCCAGGAACTACACCGGACGGATCAGCGATGTCTGCAGATATCTTTTCTCAGGCCATTGATTTTTCCGGCTTACCAGGAGCACAGACATTTGGTTTTTCACTAAACGTTGGATTTTAAAATAAACACGACCATGAAAAAAATAAATATAATATTAATGATGTTCAGTGCATTTGCCTTGTTTACATTAGGCAGCTGTACTAAGAATTTTGATAGTATAAACACACCCCCTACTGCTCTTACTAAGGTAACTCCTAACCTACTCTTTCTTCCGTTAAAAGGGGTTTCCGAAGCAGATTATCAGAGAAATTACAGCCTTTATGATGATTTTTATGCTGAATATTTTTCGGATGTTGTCTTCTTTAGCTCAAGCCGTTATGATTATGTAGACGGATGGGCCGGTACAGGTTGGAGAGAATTTTATGATACTTATTTGCCTGATTATTATGGAATCGTCGACAATAACCAGGGACCTGCCTATAAGAATATGCGTGCCATTGCCCAGATCTGGATATGCTACGCCTGGCAAAGGATGACAGACCGTTGGGGTGCTATTCCTTACAAAAATGCAGGGAAAGGAAAAGCCGTACCTTACGAATCGCAGGACTCAATATACATGAGTTTGCTTCAGAGAGTAAAAGCAGCCACCGATTCAATTGATCTCAACGATCCCAGCCAATACAATCCGGGGGATTATGATTTCCTTTATCACGGAAACTATGCCGCATGGAAAAAATTCGGGTATTCATTATTGCTGAGGATGTCTATGCGCATTTCGGAAGTCGATGGTGCAATGGCAAAACAATACGCCCAGGCAGCAATTAATTCCGGAGTCTTTACTTCCAATGCTGATAATGCATGGGTAAATCAGGATCCGTCTGCATGGTATGATTATTATAACAATATCGATATTGCCTGGGAAAATGTTGCGATTGCAAAAAAATTGGTCAATGTTTGTCTTACCGCTTCTTCTTCAGGAATGGATCCCAGACTTCCTATGTGGTGTATTCCCGGAAAGAATGATAACTGGCAAGGCTTCCCCAGCGGAATCAGTTCTGCCCAGATGCCTGCCAACTACGACTGGCATAATTATGCACAAATTAATATGAATTCCTATTTTAAACCGGGAAGAGTTAAAGCAGGAACCGGAATGTCGTATCCTGTTATGACTTATTCGGAAGTCTTGTTTATGGAATCTGAAGCCGCCATGCGGGGCTGGTATTCCGGCGATTATAATGCTTTGTATAAATCTGCCATTGATGCATCCATGCGGGAAGTGGGTGTTTCTGAAAATGCAGCTCAGGCTTACATTGCCGGACTTCCTCCTTTGACAGGAGCGAATGAGTCGAGTTTCAAGACTTTTATGACGCAAAAATGGCTGGCTTTATTCCCCAATGGAGTTGAAGCCTGGGCAGAATTCAGAAGAACCGGATATCCCTTAACTTCGGCCGATTATGGCTCCGTAAGCTCAAGTGCAACAGTTGCAGATGGCAACTGGGTTGCCAGATTGCGCTATGTAAACAACGAACATGACAACAACGCAGCCAATCTGCCTGCCGCCTATAATACTTATACCAGCGACAGAATGGATAAATCCGTATGGTGGGCACAACAAAATGCCTCCGGCGTATTTCCGGTTGCCATGACTCCTCAAAATTTTAAATAGCTAACACATGGCCTCTTATCACAAAAAGGCATTCGTAATGAATGCCTTTTTGTGACTTTTTTAAAGAAAAAAGCAAATCTTGATTAAGACTTGCCATTAAATCAATGGGTTCAGCTGCTTTTTGCTAGTAGAGGTTCCTGTTATTAATCCCGATTAATACCATTTTCCATGAAAAAATTCGCTTTGCTGGTTATGCTGGTCAGTTGCCTCCTGAACTTTTCTCAAGCCCAAGGTTTCCACAAAAATACTGACAACAACTCTTCCCAGGTCGTTATGGCCTACTATACCGGGAACGGGACAGAAATTAACCGGTATCATGTGAACGAATTGACACATTTAATATTCAGTTTTGTACATTTAAAAAATAACAATTTAACGGTCGGTTCAGCTGCCGACAGTATTACTTTACGTCAATTAGTTGCTTTAAAAAAGCAATATCCTCATCTGAAAATCATGGTTTCCATGGGTGGATGGGGCGGATGTGCGCCTTGCTCAAAGACTTTTTCAACGGCAAAAGGACGTAAAAAATATGCGCAGTCCGTTAAAAAGGTTCTTGATGAGTATCATTTGGACGGGATCGATCTGGATTGGGAATACCCTACCATTCAGGGATATCCGGGTCATTTGTTTACGCCCAAAGACAAAGAACATGTCACCGATTTATTCAGACGTCTGCGGCATACATTGGGAAAAGATAAAATCATCAGCTTTGCTGCCGGCGGATTTAATCAATACTTGCGCCACGCCATTGACTGGCGCAAAGTGGTTCCTGAAGTAAATTATGTAAATCTGATGTCTTATGACCTGGTAAACGGATACAGCAAAGTTACCGGCCTGGCTACCCCGCTTTATTCATCTCCGGGAACGCCGGAATCGGTGGACAATGCCGTCCGCTACCTTGACTCCCTCCATATCGACATGCACAAAGTAGTTATCGGAGCTGCTTTTTATGCGCGCGTATGGAAGAATGTTCCCGATATTAATCATGGATTGTTGCAATCAGGGACATTCAAACAGATGGTCAACTACAAGAATTTTGGCTCTTATTTTAATCCGTCCAGGGGTTTTGTGTCTTATTGGAATAAAGCCTCACAAGCACCCTGGTATTACAGTGCAAAAAAGCATCTTTTTGGTACTTTTGATGATTTGCGTTCGGTTCAGTTAAAAACGAATTACGCAAAAAAAATGGGTCTTGGTGGTATTATGTTTTGGGAACTAACCTGCGACAAACCAGAAGGTGGTTTATTGGATGCCATCTATCAGGCTAAATTAAAGTGATTTAAGTATTCTATATCGATTCTATTCGAATGAAAAAACATAGGCTGCATCGGTTTTTTCTCAGTCTTCTGATCGTTCTGAGCTTTGCCCCACTTTCCAAAGGATTTGGCCAGGAAAAAACTGCATTTCAAACAACGAGTTCATGGCTTCCTGAGATTGATATCCGCTCAGACGTTGTTTTAGTCTATGGAGCCAATGATAATCCGGGATTGACATTCTCGCAGCGGGTACAAACCTGGCGTAATCACGGGTATCAAACGCAATTTATGACCGGTATTGCATGGGGCGATTACAAAGATTATTATCTGGGAAAATGGGATGGCAAAAATCATCTGAATGTGGCTCAGGTGCAACGTGACGGAAAACCGGTTATGCATGGGAAATACAATCCTTATGTTGTTCCGGTAAATTCTTACCTCCAATACTTCAAGTCAAAGATTATTAAAAAAGTTATTGACGCAGGGATCAGCACCATTTTTCTCGAAGAACCGGAATTCTGGGCAAAATCAGGCTACAGTAATTTGTTTAAAAAAGAATGGCAGCACTATTACGGGTTCCCCTGGAGACCGCCCTACCTCACGGCTGAAAATACCTATTTATCCAATAAGCTGAAGTACCACATGTATTATCATGCCATCGACGAGGTATCCTCTTTTGCCAAAGCGTATGGAAAAAGCAAGGGCATGAACGTCAAGGTATTTATTGCAACCCACTCGCTGGTAAATTATTCTTCCTGGCAGATTGTGAGTCCGGAAGCCAGCCTGGCTTCTTTACCGGGTATTGATGGTTACATTGCCCAGGTGTGGACCGGAACTTCCAGAACCCCCAACTATTATAACGGAATCAAAAAAGAGCGCGTATTCGAAAACGCATTGCTGGAATACGGATCTATGGTCTCCATGACCGCTCCTACGCATCGGACACTGTATTTCCTTACAGATCCCATTGAAGACGCTCCCCGGAACTGGACGGATTATAAACGTAATTATGAAGCGACGTTCACTGCCGAGTTGCTGTATCCTAAGGTAGATCATTATGAAGTATTGCCCTGGCCGGTAAGAATATTTACGCATCCCTATCTGCTGCCAAACACCAATAAAAAGGTATTGATACCAAGGTATTATTCCACCCAAATCCTGGTGATGATTAATGCCTTAAACAATATGCCGGTTTCTGAGAATAAACTGAATGGTTCACAAGGACTTGGGGTTCTGATGTGCAATTCATTGATGTTTCAAAGATTCCCGACACACGATGGATATAAAGACTCCCTGTTTTCGAATTTTTACGGACAAACATTACCTTTGCTTTTAAGAGGAGTTCCCCTAAAACTGGTGATGATGGAAAATCTGGGATATCCCGAAACACTCAAAGACATCAAAGTGCTGATCATGAGTTATTCCAACATGAAACCCATGACAGCGCAAAGTCATCAATATTTAGCCGATTGGGTGCGAAAAGGCGGTGTATTAATTTATTGTGGTAAAGATGACGATCCTTATCAAAAAGTAAGAGAATGGTGGGATACCGGAAAAAATCATTTTAAAGCGCCATCAGAGCAATTGTTTCAGCTGATGCATCTCCCTGTTGATGCCAAAGACGGGAAATACCGTGTGGGATCGGGAACCGTTTATGTCATAAGACAAGATCCGAAACAGTTTGTCATGAAAGCAAACGGCGACCTGCATTTTGTGTCACTGGTCAAAAAGGCATACGAACAGGCCTCCAAATCAGGTACATTACAGTTTAAGGATCATTTTTATCTGGAAAGAGGTCCCTATGACATGGCCGCAGTAATGAAAGAGAGTGTCGATTCTGCCTCTTATCATATCCGCGGTCCGGTGATTGATTTGTTTAATCCCAAACTGCCGGTTTTGACTGAAAAAACAGTTCGACCCGGTACTGAGGCTTTCCTGTATGACATCGGAAGAATAAAAAATAAAAAGCAGCCCGGGGTTTTGGCTTCAGCATCCAGAATTTATAATGAAAAGATACAGGGAAAGAGGTATTCTTTCGTTGCAAAGGGTCCGCTAAATACGACAAACAGTATGCGCATCCTGCTCCCTGAAAAACCGAAAAGTATTTTGGTAAAAGATGCCTCCGGGCATGCCATTTCTGATGTACAGTCGTCATGGGATGAAACATCACATACTTGCTGGCTGAGTTTTGAGAACTCCCCCAAAGGGATTTCAACAGCTATAAAATGGTAAAAATATTATTGACAATCAAGTGTTTAAATAACACAGAATTAACAACATTAAAATTTGATCATTCACTAATAAATACATATCCGAGATGAAAAGAAGTTTGTTTTTTATGGTTTTCCTCACATTGTCCATCGTAGGAGGAATGAGTTATGCACAGAGTGTCGTATCTTATGTCGATCCGTTTATCGGGACGGGTGGACACGGACATACTTTCCCCGGTCCCTGCCTGCCTCACGGGATGGTACAACTGAGTCCCGACACGGGAGAACAGGGTTGGGACTGGTGCTCCGGATATCACGATACCGATCACTCGCTGATGGGCTTCTCCATGACCCATCTGAGCGGCACCGGCGCCTCGGATCTGGGAGATATCTTGTTTATGGCCTATAACGGTGCCTGGAAGACAAAACCAGGCAGCAAAGCACATCCTGAAGAAGGATACCGTTCGGTGTTTTCTCATAAAGACGAACATGCCAGCGTGGGTTATTATTCCGTATGGCTTAAGAGTTATGATATCAAGGCCGAACTCACCGTTGGCAAACGCAGCGGCATGATGCGTTATACCTTTCCCAAAACCGGAAACAGAAATATCATCATCGATTTAAACCGCGGCATTCAAAATCATACGGTTTCTTCATACGCACGTATCGCAGGTAAAAATGTCATTGAGGGCTACCGCCAATCCCACGGATGGGCCAACAACCGCTACCTCTATTTTTATGCTAAATTCAGTCAACCTTTCGAAAAACAAGCGATCGTTGAAAACGGAAAAATCGTGGAAGGGGCCACCGATGCCAAAGGAAAAGTAGTTAAGGCCCTGGTGCGGTTCGCAAATACATCGAAACCTGTTTTGGTAAAGGTTGGGATTTCGGCAGTGAGCATCGCCAATGCCAAAGCCAACCTGGAAGCAGGGATCCCCGGATGGAACTTTGATGCCGTAAAACAAACTGCGGTAAAAAAATGGGAAGAGGCCTTGTCGAAAATTTCTGTGAAAGGAGGCACCAAAGAACAACTACGCACTTTCTATACGGCACTCTATCATTCCTTGCTGGCGCCTTACCTGTTCAGTGATGTGAACGGGCAATATGTGGGTATGGACCACAAAGTACATACTACTAAAGGATATGATTATTACACCGTATTTTCCCTTTGGGATACTTTCCGTGCCGCACACCCGCTCTATCAACTGATAGAACCCAGGGCAAACAACGACTTTGTAAGAACGATGCTGGACATGTATCAGGAAGGCGGACGGTTACCCGTGTGGGAACTGGACGGAAATGAAACCTGGTGCATGATCGGAACCCACAGCGTATCGGTCATTGCCGATGCGGCACTGCACGGATATCATAATTTCAACCTGGAAGAAGCCTACAAAGCCATGAAGTCGGCTGTGGATGATACGATCCGCGGACTTAAGGCCTATCATCACTATGGATATGTACCGGATAATGTGGAAAACAATTCTGTTTCCATCACCGTGGAATACGCTTATACCGATTGGTGTGTGGCTCAGATGGCCAAAAAACTCGGAAAAATGGCCGACTACCACAAATACCTGAAAAGAGCTGAAAATTTTAAAAACTTGTATAATCCGGCTACCGGTTTCCTGCAAGGGAAAAGCACCACGGGAGAATGGCGCAAAAACTTTAACCCCATCGACGTATCCCGGTTAGGAAGTGATGATTTCACGGAAGGAAATTCATGGCAATACACCTTTTTTGCCCCGCAGGATGTGGATGGTCTGATTCATCTGATCGGAGGCCGTAAAGCCTTTGCTGAAAAACTGGATAAGCTGTTCGATCAGCCTTCGGTCAACAACAACCCCAGCGAACCTGATGTCAGCGGTATGATCGGACAGTATGCCCAGGGAAACGAGCCCAGCCACGAGATTGCCTATTTATACAATTATGTAGGCGAGCCTTATAAAACAGCAGACAGGGTACACGAGATCATGGACTCCCTGTACAACGACACGCGCGACGGCCTTTGCGGCAATGATGACTGCGGTCAGATGTCGGCATGGTATGTCTTTGGGGCCATGGGCTTTTATCCTGTGAACCCGGCCAGCGGCGAGTATGCCATCGGAAGCCCCTTGTTCCCGAAGGTTGTCTTACACACCGGAGGGGCAAAACCGTTTACTGTGGAAGCCAAAAACGTCTCAAAATCCAATAAGTACATCCAATCGGCTACCTGGAACGGAAAGCCCTACCCCTATTCTTATATCAGGCAAAAACAAATAGAACAGGGAGGCACACTGATCTTTTATATGGGCAGTAAACCCTCAAAATGGGCCACCAGGCCGGAAGACTGTCCCGTATCAAAAATTGAAAATTAACGAATCCCGGAAAAAAGGAATAGAGCGGCAGGAAAAGCCCGATAAACAATATGGACACAAACAATTGCAGCGCCACAAAAACTACGTTTTAAAGACCAAATGATAACTGATTAGGAGTTAAATATGAATAAGAACATAAATAGCAATATTCTTTCACGGGTTGAATCACGATTTTTCTCACGACAGGAGGCCATGCATCAACATACCAAAATACCTTATTTGCTGGTGGATAACTTCCCGCATTTAGGGTTGATGACGGCATTGCGCTTTTTGGAATGGGTTCAGGAAAATCCCCATGGCGTGATCAGCCTTCCCACCGGAAAGACCCCCGAGTATTTTATTAAGTGGACGCAATTCTTTTTGCAAAACTGGAACAGCGAAAAAGCTGTGAAGATCCTAGATGAATACGGGCTGGATAAAAACAAAAAGCCCGAAATGAAGGGGCTTCAGTTTGTACAGATCGATGAATTTTATCCGATCAACCCGGCACAAAGAAACAGTTTTTACAACTACGTCAATAAATTCTATATCAAAGGCTTCGGGCTCGACACATCCCTGGCGTTGCTAATCAATTCCGAAGAGATCCCTTTATCGGGAAATAAAAGCTACCAGGAGATCTTCCCCGATTCAAAAATCGATCTGAGCCTCCGCTATCGTGAGGCCAAAACCAACCAGGAACGATGCCAGAAAGAATCTATTTTTATGATTGACGACTGGTGTGCGCAATACGAATCCAAAATCAGGCAGAAAGGCGGCATTGGATTTTTCCTGGGAGGCATCGGCCCGGATGGTCATATCGCCTTCAACATCAAAGGATCCGATCATTTCTCCACCACCCGGTTGATGGAAACCAATTTCGAGACCCAGGCAGTAGCCGCCGGCGATCTGGGGGGGATTGAAATCTCCAGGAACAGGCTGGTGATCACCATAGGACTGGAAACCATTACCTATAACCCTGATGCCGTGGCAATCATATTCGCCGCGGGAGAAGCCAAGGCAGGGGTGGTAAAAAATGCGCTGGAAAACGAATCTTCAAACAAATATCCGGCTACGGCACTCCGGAAGCTGAAAAACAGCCGGTTTTACCTCACCCGTGGCGCATCGGTAGCGCTGGAGGACAGCGTCGAGCATTATTATTCGGGCCCGTGGTCGGAAGAAAAAACCGAAAGGGCGGTGCTGGATCTTGTGAAAAAACTCGACAAATACGGCCATAACCTGACACTGGAAGACTTACAAAACGATCCCTACTGCAGCAGGATACCGGATCTGAGTCTGAATACCGTTCAACAGGTCATTGATGCTGTTACCGGAAAGATCAAACTTGGGATGCAATCCGAAAAAGAGCAACGTTATTATCATACCGGCCCCCATCATGACGATATCATGCTGGGACTGATGCCGCAGATATCACATCAGCTCCGGGAAGAAAGCAATTCCTTTGACTTCAGCATCCTTACTTCGGGTTTTACAGCAATAACCAATCACTTCATCATCCGTGCTTTAAACGACATCCTGTATTTCCTGAGCCGGAATGAAATTCAAATGATTCGTTACCCTGACTTCTTTCAATCGGGATACAGGCTCAAATGGGACAAAGACGTCCACCACTATCTTGAAAAGATTGCCTCAGGAGAAGAAATAGAGCGCCGCCGGGGACTCAGTCACCGTCTGGTACGGGCCATGATCGAAATCTACAAAATCGAGAGTATCGATCATCTCACCAAACAGGTGATAAAAACACTTGAAATTCTGGATCATTCTTACGACGGTGAGCAAAACACCCCTGACATCCAGAAACTCAAAGGGATGTTGCGCGAGTTTGAAGAAGAACTTGTCTGGGCGCATTTTGGAGTCCAGGTGAAAAATATCCATCATCTGCGTTTGGGATTTTATACCGGCGATATCTTTACGGAACAACCGGAACGTACCCGCGATGTCATGCCCATACTGCAGCAATTTCGTGAAATCAAACCCACGATCATCAGTCTTGCTTTGGATCCCGAAGGAAGCGGACCGGATACGCATTATAAAGTATTACAGGCCATTGCTGAAGCCATCAGGCTCTGGGGCAAAGAGGAGGACCTTTCAACGCTGAAGATCATCGGATACCGTAACGTCTGGTACCGGTTCCATCCTGCGGAAGCCGACGTCATCGTCCCGGTTTCTCTCAACTCCCTGGCTACACTGGAAGAAGCCTTCACCAACTGTTATCTGAGTCAGGTAAACGCTTCGTTCCCCAGCTACCTGCTGGACGGCAAATTCAGCACGCTGTCGCAGCAGATTTGGATTGACCAGATGAAACGGATCGAACTGTTGCTCGGGAAGAACTATTTCTATGAAAACCCGTCCCCCTGGTTAAGAGCTTCACACGGCCTGATCTTCTTTAAGCGGATGGATGTGGATACCTTCCTGAATCAAGCCAGAGAACTGGAAAAATCAATGGAAGGCTTTTAGCCGGAAAACCATGGCTTTACCGAAGTTTTTTATAACCTTTGTAAATGGATGCCATGATCGCTCTTTTATAAAATGCAATTAGCAACCGAATGAATTAGAGAACATGTTGTTCAACGTTATCAAATTATGAGTGCAGAAGAATTAACCCAAAAAAATGTAAAGATTGTCGGTGTTGATATTGGCGGGACTAAAATTTCAGCCGGCCTTGTCAGTGACGGAAAAATCTATGAATCCTTGACAATTCAAACACCGGCCAATGGAAAAGAAGAAGAAGTTATTGAAGTAATTATCGAAGCAATTAACGGGGTCAGTACCAAGGAAGCAAATGGTATCGGAATCGGAATTCCCGGCATCGTCGACACGAAATCGGGAACGGTATATAATGTTCAAAACATCCCTTCATTTAAAAGTGTCAGGCTCAGAGACATCCTCGAAAGTAAGCTGAACCGGGACATCATGATTAACAACGATGCCAACTGCTTTGCGTTGGGAGCAAAACATTTTGGTGAAGGCAGGCAGTTTCATTCCCTGGTCGGGCTGACACTGGGTACCGGTCTGGGCGGTGGCATTATTATTAACGACAAACTACTCGAAGGCGTAGGCAACGGTGCCGGTGAGTTCGGCTTTATCCCTTACAATAATGGTATCTTAGAGCAATATTGCAGCGGGCAGTTCTTTGTCAATCAATACAACGTCACAGGAGAAGAGGCACAGAACAGGGCCATACAAGGCGATAAAGAAGCCATCAGGATGTTCGAAGATTTCGGCCATCACCTGGGGGAAGCGATCAAAATGATCGTCTACACCCTCTCTCCGGAAGCGGTGATGCTGGGCGGGTCCATCAGCAAGAACTTCGCGTTTTTTAAGAAAACCATGTGGGCCAGTATCCGGCAGTTCCCTTACAAAAACGTGGCCGAAAATCTGACGGTCTTACCGGTATTGAACCCGGAGATTGCCATCATCGGAGCCGCTTACCTCAACGAGAAACTTAATTAATCCTTATAACACTGAATTCCATGGAGCAAACGCTAAAAAAAAAATTAAACGAAAATAGTCCGATCATCATCATCGGGGTATTGTTTTTCATCTTTGGGTTTTTCACCTGGTTGAATGCCACCCTCATCCCGTTTTTAAAAACCGCTTGCGAATTAAGCTCTTTTGAAGCCTATCTGGTGACATTCGCTTTTTACATCTCCTATTTTGTGATGGCGCTGCCCTCATCGAAGTTGTTGGAAAAAGTCGGTTTCAAAAGAGGGATGTCGTTAGGATTAATCATCATGGCTGTGGGGACCTTAATCTTTGTCCCGGCTGCACTTACCCGTGTCTACTTCTGGTTTCTAACAGGACTGTTTGTACAGGGAACCGGCCTGGCAATTCTGCAAACAGCAGCCAACCCTTATGTAACGATTTTAGGACCTATTGAAAGTGCCGCCAAACGGATCAGCATCATGGGCGTCGCCAACAAGATTGCCGGCATTTTGAGCCCGGTAATACTGGGGACACTGATTCTTAAAGGAATCGGGAAATTCGGAAAAGATCTTGAAACCATGACCGGCTTGCAAAAAACAACGGCATTAAACACACTGGCCGAAAAGGTGATGCTTCCCTATATCATATCGGCAGTCGTCCTGGTGCTCCTGGCAATTGTGATCATCGTCTCCAGTCTGCCTGAGATCGAAGCCAAAGAAGAACCGGTGCAGGATACGGCCACCGAAAGACACAGCATCCTTCAATTCCCTTATTTCTGGTTCGGGGTGATCGCCTTATTTTTCTACGTAGGAGCTGAAGTGGTCTCTGTCGACACGCTGATCAACTACGGGCTTTCTCTTGGATTTAACATCGATGTAGCGCGGTTCTTTTCTTCGTTTACTCTCATCGCCATGATCATCGGCTATTTCGTTGGAATTATCAGCATCCCAAAGTATATTTCACAGCAGAAAGCACTGGGCCTGTTTGCCGTACTTGGCGTCATTGCTACCATTGTTGCAATATCTACGCACGGATATGTTTCGGTCCTGTTTGTCGCCATACTGGGTTTCGTAAACTCCATCATGTGGCCTGCCATCTGGCCACTCGCCATCGACGGGCTGGGGAAATTCACCAAACGGGGATCGGCTTTTTTAATTATGGCCATTGCCGGAGGCGCTACCATTCCTCTTTTGTACGGATATCTCTCCGGACTTAAATCCGTGGGAAGCACGCACGCCTACAGTATTTTAATAGTTTGTTATCTTGTTATTTTTTATTTTGCAGTCTATGGTTGTAAAATAGGAAAGCGGAATTCATAGCAACATAAATGTACGACGTCAGTATCTAAAATTAGGAGAGATGATAACAAGACGAGATTTTTTGCTAAAAAGCAGCCTGGTAGTAGCCGGAACAGCGGTAAGCAAATCCATGCTGGGGAATCTGGTATTACCAAAGGACATGAATTATACTTCGAAACGGCCTCCCATGTCTCAGCGAAACTTTACGTCCGAAGCTGTTGAAGCAAGCCTTCAGCGTGTAAAAGCGCGCATTAAAGACCCCAAGCTGGCCTGGATGTTCGAAAACTGCTATCCCAACACATTGGATACCACGGTGGAGTTTTCCACAAAAAACGGCAAACCCGACACCTTTGTGATTACCGGTGATATCGACGCCATGTGGCTGCGGGATTCTTCCGCCCAGGTGTTCCCCTATTTACCGCTGGCCAAAGAAGATAAACGGCTCAGCATGCTGCTGGAAGGCGTAATCCGCCGCCAGAGCTATTGCATCAGCCTGGACCCCTATGCCAACGCTTTTAACAAAGGAGCCACGGGCAGTGAATGGGATTCGGATCATACAAAAATGATCCCCGAGTTGCACGAGCGCAAATGGGAAGTCGATTCGCTTTGCCACCCGATACGGCTGGCTTATCATTACTGGAAAACTACCGGAAACACTTCTGTTTTTGATAAAAAGTGGCGCTATGCCATGTCGCGTGTCTACGAAACCTTTGTGCAGCAGCAACGCAAAAAAGGCACCCTGGATACGCCCTATACCTTTACCCGGGTTACAGACAAACAAAGCGATACGGTATTAAACAAGGGCTATGGAAGCCCCATAAAACCGGTGGGACTGATCTGCTCGACCTTCCGTCCTTCGGATGATGCCACCATTTTCAGCTTTTTGATTCCTTCCAACCTTTTTGCGGTAGCGTCGCTGCATCAACTGGCGGAAATATCCGACAAGGTGACCGGCGACCGCGACTTTGCCCGGAAATGCGAAGCATTGGCAGGGGAAGTAAAAACGGCCATCGACCACTATGGCAAGGCCCATCATGACGAATTCGGAGAGGTCTATGCCTACGAGGTGGACGGATTGGGGAACCAGCTCTTTATGGATGATGCCAACGTCCCCGGCTTGCTTTCTTTGCCTTATCTGTGCTCTTTCATTCCGGAAGAGGATACGGTATATCAAAATACAAGGCGCTTTGTATGGAGCCAGAGCAATCCCTATTTCTTCAAAGGAAAAGCCGGCGAAGGGATCGGGGGGCCGCATGTGGGCATTGGCTGGATCTGGCCCATGAGCCTGATCATACGTGGCATGACGACAACCGACGAACAAGAAATGGCTTATTGTCTGAAAACCCTGCGCAACACCGATGCCAACACCGGATTCATGCACGAATCGTTCTGGAAAGACAACTCGTTCCGTTTTACCCGTAAATGGTTTGCCTGGGCCAATACCCTGTTCGGGGAGTTTATTATGACAATTGATCAGAAGTATCCCGAACTGCTGGAAAAAAACTATTGAGAAACAGACCGGCGTTATCCGGCCTGATATTAAGAATTGACTGAAGTAAGAGCCCCTGACGGTTCTTTGTGAAATCCTTTGAGGCTTTGCGGTTTCTTTTCACCACAACGGAACCCAAGGTACATTCAAAGGGGCACCAAGTCCAAAGAAGTTTTGATATCCTTCGCCGGATTGACAACCTATCGATTAGAAAAGTATGAAATATTAAAATCATAAATAACCATGAAAGCGCGTTTTTTAACCCTTATCCTATGCAGCTTGTTTCTGCAGGTATCGGCACATCAGGAGCACGAGCTGAACCGGAACTGGCGGTGCCAAAATATCCGCAAGGTGGATGTATCCGGCACACGACTCAGCAAAACGTCCTATCGCCTTTCGGGATGGCTGCCGGCGACGGTTCCCGGCACCGTGCTCACAACCCTGCTCAACGACAAGCGGATACCCGATCCGTTTTACGGCATGAACAACAAAAAAATACCTGATATTTATAATACCGGCCGTGATTATTATACCTATTGGTTTGTAAATAATTTCACCGAGGCTTACCCCCGGGGGAATGAACAGGTCTATTTGAATTTTCGCGGTGTCAATTATTCCTGCGATATCTTTCTGAATGGTCATAAAGTAAATGCCCACAGGCATTACGGCATGTTCCTGCGACAGTCGTATAACATCACTGCATGGCTGGCTAAAAACGGCAAAAACCGTCTGGCGGTGATCGTATATCCCCCCGATCCGGTGGGCAATGCCAACGGCGGCCAGGGAGGCGACGGCACCATCGCCCGGAATGTGGCCATTCAATATCCTGCCGGCTGGGACTGGATCGAGCCCATCCACGACCGCAATACCGGTATCTGGGATAAGGTAACCCTCGTTAAAACTCAGGGCATTTTACTGAAAAACCCGCATGTCGTGACCCTGGTTCCCGGAAAACGGCTTCCCGACGCCAACACACAAGCCCCGGCTACCCTGAAAGCCTCGGTCGAAGTCTCCAATCCCACAGAAAAAGAAATGGCAGGCGTTGTCCGCTACACCATCGATCGTCACGTGGTTCAACAGCAGGTCGACCTAAAGCCCAAAAGCACCCGGACCGTTCATTTTAATGACTACACCTTACAAAACCCCCGTTTGTGGTGGCCGAACGGATACGGCGATCAGCCCTTGTATACCATCCGCTTTCAATTTGTTTCAAACGATCATCAGACCCTGGACGAGACATCCGAAAAAATCGGAATCCGGCAGATCGAAACCTCCTGGAACAGCCATACCCGAAGCCGTCAGGTTTATGTGAACGGCCAAAAGATCTTTATCAAAGGCGGCGACTGGATTGTCTCCGACGCCATGCTCCGCCTCAGTCCCGGTCGATACGATGCGGAAGTGCGTTTTCACCGCGACATGAATTTAAACCTTATCCGCATCTGGGGCGGGGCACTTACGGAAAGGCCCGAATTTTACGACGCCTGTGATAAATACGGGTTGCTGGTCTTTCAGGACTTCTGGTTCTCGGGCGATTGCAACGGAAGATGGCTTGATCCGATGAAAAAGGAGGACCAGTGGACCCGCCGGAAATATCCCGACGATCATGCCCTGGTACTCGCTTCCATGCGGGATCAGATACGCATGCTTCGCGATCATCCTTCACTGGCATTCTGGTGTGGCGGCAACGAGATCATGCCTCCCGAGGATATTTTGCGTCCGTTGGAAGACTCCATCTTACCCAAACTCGACGGCACGCGCTACTTTTTCGAATATTCCAACTCCGACAGCATGTCTTATAATTCGTTGGGAGGCAATGGCGACGGCCCTTACGGAATCCAGGACCCGAAACATTTCTGGAGCTTCCGTACCTTCCCTTTCAATTCCGAAGTGGGTTCCGTAGGCCTCAGCGACTATAAATCCCTCCTGCGGTTTATCCCGAAAGCAGACATGATCGTGCCTCGCGGCGACACCACCGATTCCGTCTGGACTTACCACAAATACATCGGTTATGGCAATCGGATTGCGCGCTATGGCAAACCCGCCACCGTGAAAGAATTCTGCAAGATAGCACAGCTGGTAAACTACAACCAATACCGTGCCCTTTCCGAAGGTTTCAGCGCGCACAGCTGGGACTGGTATACCGGCTTCATCATCTGGAAAACACAGAATCCATGGACCGCTATGCGCGGCCAGATGTATGACTATTACCTCGATCCCAATGCCTGCCTTTACGGCCTGCGCGAAGGAGCACAACCGCTGCATGTGATGTGCGACCCGAATAACGGCATGGTGATGACGGTGAACAATACCTTTTATCCGTATCACAACCTGATGCTGATCACACGGACATATGATATGACAGGAAAAGTGACTTCGTTAAACCAACTGCTGGTTTATTTAAGCCCCACCTCCGTGCAGCCCTTCTTTTCGGTGAACGGTTCGCTGGAGCAGTTACGCAAACATCACGGCGGCTTTCTGCAACTGCAACTGGTAAACGAAGACCATAAGACCTTAAGCGAAAATCTTTACTGGATTGCCGACTCCACAGGGCATTATTCCGGACTGCAGTCCATGTCGCCTGCCCATATCCGGGCCACGGCTCAAAAAATATCGGATACTGCCATCGCAGTCACCCTGAAAAACCCGCCGGGGAATCCGGTTGCTTTTTTTATCCGCGTTTCCCTCATCAATCCGGAAACCGGAAAACGTATTTTACCGGTATTTTACGATAACAATTACATTTCCGTGCTGCCGGGGACGAACAAAACGGTGCACATCTTCCTGGACCGGCCCGGTCAGGCTGTGAAAAACATGAAGGTCTCCCTGAGCGGCTGGAATGTGAAAGCGCAGATGTTGGGCCTCCCAAATAAATGATGAGAAAAAATAATACCGCTTTATGCGGCAAAAGCAAACCGGTTTAGAAGAATTTTTCGTAATGTTGAATCAAATAAAATATTTCCATGGCCAAAAAAACATCCAATAGTCTTGCCCTGACCATCGTCACCTTCATTTTCTTTATGTGGGGATTTTTAACGGTGATGAACGACATCCTCATCCCCCATTTAAAATCGATATTTCACCTGAGTTATGCCGGAACCATGCTGATCCAGTTTATGTTTTTCCTGGCCTATTTTATCATGTCCATGCCTTCGGGCAAGATCGTATCGATGTTTGGTTACAAAAATTCCATCATCATCGGTTTGATTGTCACCGGCATCGGCGGGCTCCTGTTTTATCCCGCTGCCGCGATGCATCTTTATGCCTTGTTTCTGTTTGCCTTTTTTATCCTGGCCACAGGGATCACCTTGTTGCAGGTGGCAGCCAATCCCTACGTAAGCTTGCTGGGCCCCGCCAAAACCGCTTCAAGCCGCCTGAACCTGGCACAGGCTTTCAACTCCCTGGGCACCATGATCGCCGGCCCCATCGGCGGCATGCTGATCTTATCAGCCGTGGTGGTATCGGCCACGAAACTGGCAAGCTTTACGCCTGCCGAAAAATTAGCCTATCAGACACAACAGGCACATGCCGTTCAATGGCCTTACATCGCCTTTGCGCTGATCCTCTTTTTACTGGCCGTGGTGGTGTATCTGTTCCGCTTGCCCAAAGTGTTTTCCGAAGAAGGTCCGGAAGAGAAAATACAACAACATGAAGAAAAGCACACCTATCGTGAGGCTTTAAAACACAGGCATCTGGTTTTCGGGATGATCGCCATTTTTGTGTACGTCGGAGCCGAAGTCACCATCGGCAGCTTTATGGTGAACTTCATCAGCCTGCCGCATATCGGACATATTTCGGAAAGTACGGCCGCCAGATACCTGGGTGTCTATTGGGGCGGCGCCATGGTGGGACGGTTCATCGGTTCGGCCATTCTCCAAAAAGTGGATGCACGGAAACTGCTGGGCATCTTTGCTACCGTGGCAGGGCTGCTCGTGCTCATGGCCATGCTGACTACCGGAAGAGTAGCCATGGCGGCCATCCTGGCTGTGGGATTGTTCAATTCCATTCAGTTCCCGAATATCTTCACGCTGGGCATCGAAGGCATGGGAAAACTCACCGATAAAGCTTCCAGCCTGCTCATCATGGCCATTGTGGGCGGCGCCATCATCCCGGTGGTACAGGGCGTTATTGCCGATAATATCGGGATCCACCACGCCTACATCCTGCCTTTGATTTGTTATGCCTACATCGTCTTCTACGGTTTCAAGGGATCCAAGATCCGGAAACCCGCCGTAAAGACCGCATCTTAAAGGGAAAAAACGTTGAAAATCAGTTTGACAGTAACACAACTTCATCCGATGTTCCGGCACTTTCTGGAAATAAACTATTAAATTTGCAGCAATCTATTAGAATCCACTTCCGTGAAAAAAGGAGACAAAACGAAACAGGTAGGCGTACAGGATATTGCGGAAAAACTCAATATCTCCCCTTCTACGGTTTCCCGTGCGTTGAACGACCATCCGAAGATCAGTAAGGTTACCAAGGAAAAAGTGCTGGATGCGGCGCTGAAGATGGGATACAATCCTTCGATCCCCAATTTGATGGCCCCGGTAAAAAGCGATTTGGTGGCGTTGATCGTCCCCGATGTGGAAAAAGCTTTCTACCGAAAGATCATCGAAGGGATGCGGGAAGAACTGCTGGACCACGGCCTGAATCTGATGGTGTTTATCAGCGGGAAAGACGAACAATGCGTGGCCAGGTTGCAGGAAAGTTATTTAAAGATGAACATTCAGGGGATCGTCTATGTATCTTACAGCAAGAATGTTTCCCTGCCGCATTTAGGCCCCCTCCGCAAAAGCAACATCCCCTGTGTGCTGATCAATTACACCCGGGAAGATTTTCCGTATACTTACGTGATCCCCGACCTTTTTCAGGGCGCTTACGACCTGACCACCCACCTGGTGGAATCGGGCTGCCGGTCGCTGGCGCTGTTCGCAGAAGATTCCGACGATCTGATCGACAACACCCTTACCGAAGGATTTCTGAGTGCCCTGTCGGGAAGCGATACGGACATCACCCAAAAGGACGTGTTCTTTTTTCCGGGTAACAACCGGCAACGCATCTTCGCCCAGTTAAGAGCCCTGCTTCAGGAGCAGCGCTTTCCGGAAGGACTGGTGGCCACCTCGCCCCAAATGGCTTTCACCATGCTGGACTTTCTGCAGGAAAACAACATCCGGGTACCCGAAGATGTCTTGCTGGCCGTGATCGGCGAAGACCAGGATCCGTTCTTCTTTAAACCTTCACTGTCGCGGCTGGTACTGCCCGGCAACAACCTGGGCCAGCTGGCCGCCCGCGAGCTGCTCAAACAAATAAAAGACATCGACTACCGCCGGCGTTCCATCGTACTGCCCGTGAAGTTCCTGATTAAAAACTCGACACTGAAAACCTAATCCATCGCCTGCCGGAAAATATCGGTATTGTTTCTCCTGCCCGGGCATTATAAACGACATGCCAACCGGCTGACTGCCACAAAAGCAAAAGAGACCATACCTGCTTACCCTTTCATTTCGAACCTTCAGGAAGGCATTGCAATGGAATGAGGACCCCTCATACCTCCTGCCTAAGGGGATTTCTCTTAGCTGTGGTACCAATGCAACTTTGTTATGAATATTGTTTTATAGTAAGGATGCTCTATAGAAACGGACGTCATTGCGATGAACCCGGGGAAGGATTTCGGGCTAGCGTGAAGAAGCAATCTCTTTGACAAACGGATGCCCTTAAATATGAGATTGCCTCTTCCCCGGAATCCTGCGGGAGGTCTTTGATAAAAAATGTAAAGGCGCATCGTTCAGAAATATAATGTTGATTTGGCTGATGACGGAAAAGATATTTAAGTGTAGTTACAAACTACATTTAGTGGGGAAGAAAAATATAACGATATTAGATCCCTCTGAAATTTCCGGTATCTATGGGTTCATTTAAACTTAAATAATGATGTTGGAGTATTTTCTGATAGGATCCGGATTTGCTTTGGCAGCAGGTGTGCAGCCGGGACCGCTTCAGGCATTCTTATTCAGCAAAGTGACACAAAATGGCTGGAGGCATACTTTACCGGCCTCACTGGCGCCATTGATAAGCGACGGGCCCATAGCCATCGTGGTATTATTAATATTAAACAGGTTTCCGACTCATGTTAGCAGCTATCTTCAGGTTGCCGGGGGAATCCTTCTTATCTATTTTGCTGTTACCATGTACCTGGAAATAAAGAAAAAGAATCCGGAAGAAGACGTTAAAAAGAAGGAACCGCATACCATCTGGCAGGCTACCCTTGTAAACTTACTGAACCCTAATCCTTATCTCGGATGGAGTCTGGTCCTTGGTCCCGCCGCCATTAAAGCATGGCATATCCATCCTTTGAACGGGGTTATATTGATTGGGTCGTTTTATTTAACGATTGTATTAACGCTGGCGGCAACGGTGGTGCTTTTCGGCTCGACCCGTTTTTTTG
>CAYWBO010000025.1:0-33212 GCA_964456625.1 uncultured Lentimicrobiaceae bacterium
AATTACGGGTTGCTGCATGTGGAAAAACATGGCAACAAGGTGCTGATCACGTCGGCCATCGACAATTTACTGAAAGGGGCTGCCGGGCAGGCGGTGGAAAATATGAATCTGATGTATGGCTTTGCGCAGGACGCGGGGCTCATTCTTAAACCAAATTATTTTTAACATGAAAGAATCCGACAAAACAAAAATCGCTGTGCTGGGGGCAGGGAACCTCGGGATGGCCATCATTAAAGGGCTGCACGAGTCCTCGTTAAACGGGGGGCTTCAAATCATTGCTACCAAAAGAAAACTGCCGGATCCACAGCCTGTTGAGAATGTTTCGTTTACCACGGATAATATTGCGGCTGTTCAAAACTCAGATGTGGTGATCGTCTGCGTTCAGCCGGGACAACTGCCCAAAATTGCAGGACAGATCAAAGCTTATATAAAAGATCAGGTCGTTATTTCTACCATTACTGGACTGACACTGAAAGACCTTCATCACCGCCTGGGAGAGGAGACCCGGATTGTTCGTGCCATGCCCAATACGGCCATCGCGGTCGGGCAATCCATGACCTGTCTGAGCTCGGAAAGCGACGTGCAAAGTGTGAAAGTTGCGGAAGATATTTTTTCCACGCTGGGCAAAACGCTGGTGATCGACGACGATCTGATGCGTGCTGCTACCGTGCTGGGGGCCAGTGGAATTGCATTTTGGCTAAGGCTGATACGGGCTACGACGCAGGGCGGAATCCAGATGGGATTCGATGCAGAAGAAGCCAAGTTCATCGCAGTTCAAACAAGTCTTGGCGCGGCAAGCATCCTGGCTCAAAATGCGGAAGCACACCCGGAACGTGAAATTGATAAAGTCACCACTCCGATGGGATGTACCATTCGAGGGCTCAACGAAATGGAGCACAAAGGCCTTAGCTCGGCACTGATCCGTGGTTTGTCTGCTTCGTATGAGATGATCTCGAACATTAAGAAAAGTGTTGATTCATAGAAAAATATAAAAAGAAGATGTCGTATTTATTTGATGTGTATCCGAGATTTGACGTGACCATTGACAAGGCCAAAGGAGTTTATCTGTGGGATGAGAAAGGAAATCGTTATCTCGATTTTTACGGAGGACATGGCGTAATTTCAATTGGACACAGGCACCCGGAATATGTTGCTGAGCTCAAAAATCAACTGGATAAAATCGGATTTTATTCCAACTCTGTCGGGATACCGGTACAGGAAGAGCTGGCAAAGAAATTATTGACTTTCAGCGGTTATGATGACTACAAATTATTCCTGTGTAACTCCGGGACCGAGGCCAATGAAAACGCGCTGAAACTGGCATCCTTTCACACGGGTAAAAAGAAAGTCATTGCCTTTAAAGGAAGTTTTCACGGAAGAACTTCAGCGGCTTTGAATGTGACGGATAACCCGAATCTTTCTTCTGTACTGAATCATAAAAATTTTCCGGTTGAGTATCTGGATCTGAATGATGAAGAGCAACTTTATGAGGCGACCAGTCATGGTGATGTTGCTGCCGTGATCGTGGAAGGGATTCAGGGCGTTGGCGGTTTGGATGCTCCATCGGAATCTTATTTGAAATTGCTTTCACAGCTTTGTAAGGAAAAAGGGATTGTCTTAATTCTGGATGAAGTACAGAGTGGTTTTGGCCGTACCGGAAAATTCTTTGCCCATCAGTATGCCGGCATCCGGGCTGATCTTGTTTCCATGGCAAAAGGTATGGGCAACGGTTTTCCTATCGGAGGCGTGCTGATAAATCCCAGCATAAAAGCAAAACCGGGTATGCTGGGAACTACGTTTGGTGGCAATCATCTGGCTTGTACTGCAAGTTTAGCAGTGCTGGATGTGATGGAAAAAGAAACGGTGTTGGAGCATGTGAATGAAATCAGCAGCTATTTGAAAGAACAATTAAAAGAACTTCCAAAGATCAAAAAGTTAAAGGGAAAAGGCCTGATGCTGGGTGCTGAGTTTGGTTTCCCGGTGAAGGATATCCGCGCAAAGCTGGTCTATGAGCATCATATTTTTACGGGTTCATCATCGAATCCGAATCTGCTACGCATTCTCCCGCCGCTGATCATTGAAAAAGAACATGTGGATCTGTTTATCAATGCGATGAAACAAGTGCTATCCTGAAATGTAAACTCATGAAAAGTAAACTGAAGATCGTAAAAATCGGTGGCAACCTCATTGATGATCCGGCCGGTCTCGACAAGGCCCTGAAGGATTTTGCAAGTATTCCGGGGAATAAAATTCTGGTTCACGGAGGGGGCAAACTGGCTTCGGAAATAAGCCGGAAACTGGGTGTGGAGCCCAAAATGTCTGCTGGAAGACGGATCACCACAGCACAGGATCTGGAAGTCGTGACCATGGTTTATGCCGGATTGATCAACCAACAGATCGTGGCTGCTCTTCAGACATTGAATTGTAATGCACTGGGACTGACAGGTGCCGATGCCAACTGCATCGTTTCGGTAAAACGGCCGGTGGGTGAGATAGATTTCGGCTTTGCCGGCGATATTAAAAAGGTGAATGCAGAGGTCATAGAAGGGTTCCTGAAACAGGGTCTGGCCCCTGTGTTTTGCGCCATTACGCACGATCATTCGGGGCAACTGCTGAATACCAACGCTGATACAATTGCGTCTGTGCTGGCCACAGCCATGAGTGAGTATTACGAAACAGAGCTTGATTTTTGTTTTGAGAAAAAAGGGGTGCTGAAGGATATTGAAGATCTGGATTCTGTGATTTCGGTGCTGGATTCGGCACTTTATGCAAAGCTGATAGATGAAAAACGGGTGCATTCAGGGATGCTTCCCAAGCTGCAAATGGGCTTCGACGCTTTAAAGAATAACGTTTCCAGTGTGCTCATCGGCGATGCCGGGATCATCAGCGGAAAAGATGAATTGTGTACAAAATTGGTTTTATAAAATGGAAATAAACGAACTGCAACAGAACGCGATCGAATTGCTGAAGCAACTGATCCAAACGCCGTCTTTTTCAGGTGAAGAAGATCAGACCAGCCGGATCATTCAGGGTTGGCTGAAGCAACACGGTGTGGAATTTTTCACTTCAGGAAACAACGTATGGGCAAAGAATAAGTATTTCGATCCAGCAAAACCCACGGTTTTGCTGAATTCGCATCATGATACCGTCAAGCCGAATACGGCATACACCCGCGATCCTTTCAAAGCCGGGATCACCGATAACAAATTGTTCGGACTGGGAAGTAACGATGCCGGCGGTCCGCTGGTTTCATTGCTGAGTTTGTTCGTTTATTATTATGGACATAAAAACCTCAAATATAACTTGATCGTGGCGGCAACGGCGGAAGAGGAAAGCTCGGGTCCTAACGGGCTGAACAGCTTGCTGAAGGAACTGCCGGAAATTGATTTTGCCGTGGTGGGAGAGCCTACCGAAATGCAGATGGCCGTCGCAGAAAAGGGCCTGCTGGTGCTGGATGGATATGCTCCAGGAAAACCGGGTCATGCAGCACATGACAATACGGAGAATGCCATTTATAATGCGCTGGAAGATATCATCTGGATCAAAAATTATGACTTTCCCAAAATCTCGAATATGCTGGGGAAAGTGAAGATGACCGTGACCCAGATTGAGGCCGGGCAGCAACACAATGTCGTTCCGGGCGCGTGTCACTTTGTAGTTGATATCCGTGTAAACGACATGTATCAAAACAAGGAAGTGTTTGACATTGTCGATGCTTTTACCAAAAGCAAGATGGTAGCCCGCTCGTTCAATCTGAATTCCTCTTCCATTGACCCCAATCATCCGATCATTAAGGCGGGAGTGAAGTACGGCCGGCAAACCTACGGTTCTCCTACGCTGTCAGATCAGTCCGTTTTGTCGTGCGCTTCTTTGAAGATGGGGCCCGGCGATTCGCACCGTTCCCACAGCGCGGACGAGTTTATTTACGTGAACGAAATTGAGGAAGCCATCGACTTATTTGTGAAAATTTTTAGTGAAATCTTATAACATACTGCTATGAAACTCTGGGATAAAGGTTATGATACCGTAAGTATTGTAGAAAAATATACCACCGGAAACGACCGGGTGCTCGACATGAAACTGGCCAAATACGACGTGCTGGGAAACATGGTGCACGCCAGCATGCTTAAAAAGATCGGCATCCTGACGGATGAAGAGCACAAACAGATTCTGAGTGCCCTGGCAGAGATACAGAAAACGATCAACGACGGAACTTTCGTCATCGAAGAGGAATTTGAGGATGTACACAGTAAAATTGAGTTCGAACTCACCAAACACATCGGCGAAGCCGGAAAGAAAATCCATACGGCCCGTTCGCGCAACGACCAGGTGCTGGTGGATCTACATCTTTATGTCAAGGAGGAAATCACGATAATAAAGAAATTGGTAAAAGATCTTTTTGGTACATTGATTGCGTTAAGCGAGAAGCACAAGAATGTGCTGATCCCGGGTTATACGCACATGCAGGTCGCCATGCCTTCTTCTTTCGGATTGTGGTTTTCGGCTTATGCCGAGAGTCTCATCGACGATCTGATCATGCTGAATGCCGCGGCCAAAATCGCGGACCAGAATCCGCTGGGATCGGCGGCCGGATACGGCACCGGTTTTCCCATCGATCGCACCTATACTACCCAGATTCTTGGGTTTTCTACCTTGAAATACAGCTCGGTGGCGGCACAGATGAGCCGTGGCAAACTGGAGAAAATACTGGCGTTTGCCATGGCTTCTTTGTCAGGAACGCTGTCCAAACTGGCTTCAGACGTGTGTCTGTTCATGAGTCCTAATTTCCATTTTCTGAATTTTCCTAAAGAATTGACTACCGGCTCCAGCATCATGCCGCACAAGCAAAATCCGGATGTTTTCGAGTTGTTACGCGCCAAAAGCAACAAAATCCAAAACCTGCCAACAGAAATAACCATGTTGACCAATAACCTGACAAGTGGATACCACCGGGATTTTCAGCTCTTAAAAGAAAGTCTTATGCCAGCAATAGATGTGCTGAAAGAAAATCTGACAATTGCCGATTTTATGCTGCAGCAGGTGATCGTCAACGAGAACGTGCTGGATGACGAGATCTACGATTATCTCTACAGTGCCGAAGCAGCCAACAAACTGGTTATGGAAGGCATGTCCTTCCGGGATGCTTATCAGAAAATCGGAAAAGACATCCTTGAAGGAAATTTCAAACCGGACAAAAATGTCCGTTACTCTCACGAAGGCAGTATCGGCAATCTGTGTCTGGATAAAATACAGGAAAAGTTCAAACAGAATTTTTAGTGTTTTCTTTTGTTTGAGTTTTCCGGAGTTTAAACCCCGGGAAAAGCTAGTGTGCTATTATTTCATTCTTCTATCTTTCTTTCAGGGGACTGTCACGTTAATATTTGTGAATTTTGTTCACAGCATTCTTTTTTAAACATTTAATTTCCTAAATTTGTTGGTGGCCCTGCGGAAACGGGACGTATCATTGCGCTCATTCTGAATATATTGAAATATTCATATCATAATATTTACCGCTATGCTTAAAACAAAGATTTTGCCTTCGGCAGATGAAGCTTATGCTTATCCATTGCTGATCAAACGGATTTTAAACGACTCCCTGAAGTACAATCCGGAAAATGAAATTGTGTATCGCGATATTTCACGATACAATTATTTTGAACTGAATAAAAGAGTAAAAAAGCTGGCGAATGTCCTGGAAGCGCTGGGCATTGGGGCCGGTGACACGGTGGCCGTGCTGGAATACGATACCCCGCGTTATCTGGAACTTTTCTTTGCCGTCCCCATGATCGGTGCGGTGTTGCATACGGTAAATTACCGGCTTTCGCCCGATCAGGTGTTGTATACCATGAACCATGCGGAGGACAAAATCGTGTTTACGAATACGGATTTTCTACCGCTGCTCAAAGGAATAAGGAGTCGGCTGAAAGTATCAGTGCCTTGCGTTCTGATGAGCGATGAAGAAGTGTTCCCGGAAGTGGATGTTCCTTTTTCAGGATATTACGAAGATCTGATGACCCGGGCCAGCGACCTTTACGATTTTCCGGATTTTGATGAGAATTCCGTGGCGACCATGTTCTATACCACCGGAACGACAGGAAACCCGAAGGCCGTTTATTTCACCCATCGGCAGCTGGTGCTTCATACGCTGTCCGGAGCGCTGGTGTTTGGTAGTTATGACGCGGTATGCCGCTTCCGGTCAGGCGACGTTTATATGCCCATTACGCCTATGTTTCACGTCCATGCCTGGGGGGTGCCTTATATTGCGACGCTGATTGGCGTAAAACAGGTTTATCCGGGCCGGTACGAACCGGAGATGTTATTGCGTTTGCTCCTGACCGAGAAAGTGACTTTTTCGCATTGCGTGCCGACTATCCTGCACATGCTTGTTTCGAGTCCTGTGGCCAAAGCAGTGGACCTGAGTCACTGGAAAGTGGTCATCGGCGGTTCGGCGTTGCCGGCAGGCCTTGCCAAGGCAGCACTGGAACTGGGAATTGACGTCATCACGGGCTACGGTATGTCGGAGACCTGTCCGATCCTCTCGCTTACCTATCTCGACGATAAAAAGAAAGATATGAGCCTTGACAAACAGGTGACCGTCAGGACCAAAACGGGAATTCCCATTCCTTTGGTCGAGATGAAAGTAGTGGATGAACGGATGAAACCCATGCCGCCGGACGGAGCGTCGGTGGGAGAGATCGTGTGCCGTTCGCCCTGGCTGACGCAGTCGTATTATAAGGAAGAAGAGAGAAGCCGGGACCTCTGGAAGGGCGGTTATCTGCATACGGGCGATGTGGCTTTTGTGGATGAGGATAACTTTTTTAGCATTACCGATCGTATCAAAGATGTGATCAAAACAGGAGGGGAGTGGATTTCTTCGCTGGAACTCGAAAACCTGATCAGTACCCATCAGCGTGTTTCCGAAGTGGCAGTTGTTGGCATCCCTGACGCCAAATGGTCGGAACGTCCCTATGCCCTGGTGGTACTGAAAGAAGGAGCGGAAGTCACCCAGGAAGCATTGATAAAATATATGCAGAAATTTGTCGATAAAGGGGTTATTAATAAATGGGCCATTCCGTCACGCATAGATTTTGTGGCAGCCATTCCTAAAACTTCTGTCGGAAAAATTGACAAAAAACGCATCCGGGCAGAATTCAAAAAACAGTAAACACACCTGACCCAAAAGCGGCGGAACGATCCCTGCCGCTTTTTTTGTTGCATGAAAGATCATAAAATCTGAGGGACTGTCATTTTTGTCATGGGTGACAGACTGCTTTTGTTTATGGAACAGAGCGGTATTCCGAAAAAATTTCTGAAAAAGTGTCAGTTTTTTAATATGATTTGTACCAAAAAACGAAAATAGTATATAATTATAAATTTTTCATTCTTTTGAAATAATTTCAATATATTTCTTTGTAATTGGTATAAAATAAAGATTTTTAATAAAATAGAGATCCGTCATTTTTAAGTCATAAGGGATATTTTGCTCTATTTTTTTATTGTTAATGTACTAAAAAACAAAAATAGTCAAATTGTGGCATTCAATTTGATAAGTCATCATCAAATTCTTAAAACACAAAAAATGAAAAGATTAAAAATGATTGGTTTGTTGGTGGCTGCTGCCCTGACATTCAGCGTGCCTGCCCGGGCTCAGAAATTTCATTACGGAGTAAAAGCAGGTGCTAATTTTGCCGTACAATCAGGCGTGGCGGAATATTATGATAACAGCAACATCCTGGTGGGAGGACATTTCGGCCTTACGGGAAGCTACACCCTGAACAAGAATATGATGCTGGAAACCGAGCTAAGTTATAATGAAGAAGGAAGCAACGGTTCGGGCGTGATACAGAAGTTTCAGTATCTGAGTGTCCCGGTACTGTATGATTTTTCATTCGGACATTCCTATCACAGCAAGATGACAATTCATCTGAATGTGGGCCCCGAATTTTCATATCTGCTGGATGCCAGTCAAACTGTTGACAACAACGGTACAAAAACCACTGCCAACATCACTTCAGGTCAGCACCATGCTCAATTGAGCGGGATTGTTGGCGTGGGGTTGATACAGCCGGTAGGAAAGCATTTCGTAACATTGGACCTTCGTTTAAATGTTGCCGCTACAAGGTTCCAGGCCGCAGATAATCAGTCACACAACAAAATGATCGGCGTGTATTTGGGTTATACTTTATAGTCCATAACAACAGAGAATCATGCTGTTTTTTCTGTTGCATTTCAAATGATGCTATTTTTGCCAAAAATTTCAAGATGGATTTGGAAAAGAGACTTCTGGCTTTCGCAAACTTGGGAAAAGCACTCCGCTTTGCTTTTGGAAATGGGACCGGAGCTGCTTTCCCTGAGGAAGTGAACGACAAAATCGAAGTGCTCAAGGCAGAAGCAGCTTCGGCAAAACATTACAACGGATGGTTTGAGGAAGGAATGGTTTGCCATGCACTGCTGGCATTGGGAGAAAGTTTGCAGGAAGCAAAGTTGAGAAAATGGATTTCAGGTTATCGTTTGGAGGATACAACACCCAAAACAGTAGGAGTGGTGATGGCCGGAAATGTGCCGGCCGTTGGGTTTCATGATTTTCTCAGCGTGCTGATAAGCGGCCATAAAATTCTGGCACGCCTGTCGTCTGACGACAGCAAACTTTTGCCCGCCATGGCAAATCTGCTGATGAGTCTGGAACCTGGATTCGAAACCTTTATCTTGTTTACCAATAACCAGCTAAAGAATTTTGATGCGGTGATTGCCACCGGCAGCAACAACACATCGCGTTATTTCGAATTTTATTTTGGAAAGTATCCGAATATCATCCGCAAAAACAGAAACGGCATCGCTGTTCTCACAGGAAAGGAAAGCTCTTCAGAGTTGGCAGCCCTTGCCGACGACGTCTTTCTGTATTTCGGCCTGGGTTGCCGGAATGTGGCCAAAATCTTCATCCCGAAGGGATACGATTTCATGCCGCTACTGGATGTACTCGCAAAACGGACGGAGATTTCACAGCACCACAAGTACTTTAACAATTACGAATACAACAAGGCAATTTATCTCGTTAACAAACGGCCGCATCTGGATACCGGAAACCTGTTGCTGGTGGAAGAAGAGCAAATATCTTCGCCGGTAGGCGTGCTTTATTATGAATATTATACGTCGGATATCGCCTTGCGAAATGCGCTGATGGTGCGTAACGATCAGATCCAGTGTGTCTTGTCGCAGGCCGATTTTCTCCCCGGCGCGATAGGGCTTGGAAGAGGCCAGCAGCCTGAACTGTGGGATTATGCCGACGGTGTGGATACGATGGAATTTCTCCAGGGATTATGATCCGGTTGGCGGTTAGTTTATTAGTTTAAAAAAAGGCAAAGAGAAACGTAAAATAGAAAATGCCAAATTTTTTTTGTAAACGTTAGGAAAATAAGTGGAAAGCATTTATTTTTGCACCCCCAAATTGGAACAGGAAAAATTAGAAAAATGAAAAAAGATATTCACCCTAAGGATTACAGACTTGTTGTGTTTAAAGACATGTCTAACGATTATGCGTTTCTTACCAAGTCGACCGTGAACACCAAAGAAACTATCGAATGGGAAGACGGCAACGAATACCCGTTGGTAAAACTCGAAATTTCCCATACTTCACACCCCTTCTTCACCGGTAAGATGAAACTTGTCGATACCGCCGGACGTGTGGATAAATTCCGTAACCGTTACAAGAAATTCGAAGAAAACAGAAAAAAATAATCGAACAGAAACGATTTTAGCGATAAAGGCTGTTCCACCAAAGGCGGAGCGGCCTTTTTGCATTTCAGGGCAGGGGTTTTGCAGATGGGTTAGTATTTCATAAATATCCTTTCAACTTGGGAAAATTCGTAATTTAGCCAGCCTGAATCAAAAGAAAACCGCATGAATTTTATCTTATTCGATGGGGCCAACAGAGACCGGTTGCTGCCGTTCACTTTTACCCGACCTGTGGCTGATATCCGTGCCGGCATCATGACCGTAAGAGAAAAATGGGAATTTCTCTTGGGACAAAATACATCAAGTCTGACCCAGGACTATCTGTCTGAAAAATTTCCTTTGGTTTTGGAACGGGAAAATATCCTGATAAATGGGTCGGTTATTCCCGATATTCAACTGATTGATAGGATAAAAAAGTTAAAACCCGGTGAGTCCTTAAAAAAGGGTGAAGTACTCATCGCTTCCTTCCAGGATGCTGAAAAAATTGAAAATAAGGAACTGATTGCGGCCAAAACCGTCGATTTTGATGGAACATTATTTCAGCTAGAAAATTTATGGGATATCTTCTCCAAGAACCATCAGGCAATTCAGCAGGATTTTGAAATGCTGACAAACGGCAGAAAATCCCAGCCGTTGAGTTCCACTAATTTTGTGAATGGCGATCCATCGTTGATATTCCTGGAAGAAGGTGCCCGCTCAGAATTTGCTATTTTCAACACACATGATGGCCCCATTTACCTGGGAAAAGACTCGGAAGTGATGGAAGGGGCCAAGATCCGCGGACCGTTCGCCTTGTGCGAGCATTCCGTAGTAAAAATGGATGCCAAAATTTATACCGGAACCACCATCGGTCCCCATTCGAAAGTGGGCGGCGAGGTCAGTAACTCGGTGATCTTCGGCTTTTCCAATAAAGCCCACGACGGTTTTTTGGGGAATTCGGTGATTGGCGAATGGTGCAACCTGGGTGCTGATACCAACGTCTCCAACCTGAAAAACACGTATGATTTTGTGAAACTGTGGTCTTATGCCACTGAGCGTTTTGAAAATACCGGCCAGCAATTTTGCGGACTGATGATGGGCGACCATTCCAAATGTGGCATCAACACGATGTTCAACACCGGAACGGTGGTCGGTGTGAGCACCAATGTCTTTGGCGAAGGATATCTCCGCAATTTCGTGCCTTCCTTTTCCTGGGGCGGCAAATCAGGGATGAGCCGGTTCAAGCTGGATAAAGCGTTCCAGGTAGCCACGGCAGTTTTCAAAAGGAGGGACAAAGTTTTCGACGAAGTGGAAAAGGAGATCTTTACCCATATTTATAAAATAACCTTTCCCGAAACGGAAAACTGAGCATTCCCGATTTCTTGATCAGGATACGATTATGAGAAATCTTCGTTTCTCATAAAATGGATTCTACTGACAAATGGTACATCCGCAATTTAATGGTGCGTTAATTGTAGCTTTCTTAATTACGGTATTTTTCTCTGAAGTATGTTACTTTTAGAGTTAAGAATATCAGTGTGTTAAAAATTGATTATTAATAATTCAGCCGGAGAATTTTTTCAAAGGCTGACATTTTGACTGAGAAATGACGTTAGACAATATATTTTCATTACAAGAAATCATGAGTCCTGATACGGAGTTTTTTCCTTTGCTTTCTGCAGAAGATGAGCAGATGATGAACGAAGAGGAGATTCCTGAAGAACTGCCTATTTTGCCCGTGCGGAACACGGTGCTTTTCCCGGGTGTGGTGATCCCCATCACGGCAGGACGGGACAAATCCATCAAATTGCTGCGCGATGCATACAAAGGAAACAACATGATCGGTGTGGTGGCCCAGAAAGATGCAGAAGTCGATGACCCCAAGGCGGAAGATTTGAATAAAGTGGGGACGGTAGCCCGTATCATCAAGATCCTTCAGATGCCCGACGGCAACACCACGGCTATCATTCAGGGAAAAAAGAGGTTTGAAATCCTGAACGTGCTCCGCGACGAACCATATTTTTTCGCCCGCGTAAAAACGTATGTGCCCACAGAGAAAACACCCGATACGGATAATTTCGATGCTTTGATTTCCAGCATTAAGGACCTTTCAGTGCAGATCATTGAAAAGTCACCTTCCATTCCTTCGGATGCCGTTTTTGCTATTAACAATATCGAAAGTGCCGGATTCCTCGTGAATTTTGTTTCTTCCAATCTGAATGTTACCAGCGAGGAAAAACAAGATTTACTGGAAATGACTAACATCGAGGAGCGAGCACACAGAGTACTGGAAACGCTTACCAAGGAATTGCAACTGCTGGAACTGAAAAACCAGATCCAGAAAAAGGTAAAGGTAGACATGGATAAGCAGCAGCGTGATTTTCTGCTGAATCAGCAGTTGAAGACCATTCAGGAAGAGCTGGGGGGCGGGCCTCACGACCAGGAGATCATGCGGCTTACAGAAAAAGCCAACGCCAAAAAGTGGTCAAAGGAGGTGAGTGACACTTTTCAGGAAGCGCTGTCACGTTTACAACGCATGAACCCCAATGCTGCCGAATATTCCATTCAGCTCAATTATCTGGAATTGATGGTCGACTTGCCATGGGATGAATTTACTCGTGACAACCTGGATTTGCAGCACGCTAAAAAGGTGTTGGATACAGATCACTACGGACTGGAGAAGGTAAAAGAGCGTATCATAGAATACCTGGCTGTGCTGAAACTAAAAAACGACATGAAAGCACCGATCCTCTGCTTTGTAGGCCCTCCTGGGGTTGGTAAAACGTCGTTGGGAAAATCCATAGCACGAGCTCTGCAACGGAAATATGTCCGAATGTCTCTGGGGGGGCTGAGTGACGAATCGGAATTGCGCGGCCACCGTAAGACTTATATCGGTGCTATGCCGGGACGGATCATTCAAAGCCTGAAAAAGGTTCAGTCCTCCAATCCGGTTTTTATGCTTGATGAAATTGACAAGGTGGGAGGTAAGAGTTTCAACGGCGATCCGCAATCGGCGTTGCTGGAAATTCTCGATCCCGAACAAAACAATACTTTCTATGACAACTTCCTGGAGATCGAATATGACCTCTCTAAGGTAATGTTCATCGCCACTGCCAATACGCTTTCGACGGTGCACCCTGCTTTGCAGGACCGTATGGAAGTGATCGACCTGAGCGGTTATCTGATGGAAGAGAAACTCGAAATTGCAAAAAGGCACCTGATCCCCAAAGAATTCAAGGAAAACGGGATCAAAAAATCGCAGCTTTCATTCCCGAAGAAAACCATCGAGGCGATCATACAGAATTATACACGTGAAGCCGGTGTGCGTTTGCTGGAAAAACAAATTGCCAAAGTCATTCGGAACCGTGCAAAGTTCATTGCCATGGATGAACCGTTTGAATCAAAGATCAAACCGGAGGTTCTAACCACGATTTTAGGAAAACCGCGCGTACAAAGAGATAGCCTGGACAATAATGATGTGGCAGGTGTGGTCACCGGGCTGGCATGGACAAGGGTAGGCGGAGAGATCCTGTTCGTAGAAGTGAGTCTGAGTAGAGGAAAAGGCCATCTCAAGCTGACAGGAAATCTGGGAGATGTGATGAAGGAATCAGCCTCTTTGGCTTATGAATATTTGAAAGCCCATGCGGCTTATCTGGACATCAACCCGGAGGTCTTCAATAACTGGAATGTGCACATCCATGTTCCGGAAGGCGCTACGCCGAAAGACGGTCCGTCGGCCGGCGTGACCATGCTGACGGCGCTGGCATCGGCATTTACCCAGCGGAAGGTGAAGGACAAGCTGGCGATGACCGGTGAGATCACGCTTCGCGGAAAAGTACTGCCGGTGGGAGGTATCAAGGAAAAGATCCTGGCTGCCAAGAGGGCCAGTATCAAAACCATTCTCTTGTCTGCAGATAATGAAAATGATATTGCCGAGATTCCGGAAAATTACATTGATGGACTGACATTCAAGTATGTTCAAAACATGCTGGATGTGCTCGATTTTGCCCTGCTCAAAGAGAAAGTGAAAAATCCGATCGCTTTTTAAGGATTTGTTGCCCGGGGGACGGTCAATCTTTAGTTTTTTTTACTTTCGTGGAAACAATGAATCCATGAGGATGTTTTCCTTTAATGCCCAGGGCCATGAATCGTAAGAAAATCCTAAATGCTTTGTGGATTCTGGTGATGGCCGGGATGTTGGGGGCCTGCCATAATGCGGCGCATGTTCACCCGGGGAAACAGATCTTTCATTACAATTCTTCGGCTGAGATTGTAAATTTGGATCCTGCTTTTGCGCGTGACCAGGCGCATATCTGGGTTTGCAATCAGTTATATAACGGGCTGGTTAAGCTCGATGACAGCCTACATATTGAACCTTCCATCGCCAAACGCTGGACGATTTCTGATGGAGGAAAGATTTACACTTTCGTTTTACGAAATGATGTTTACTTTCATGATGATCCTGTGTTCAAAGGCAAAAGACGCAAGGTAACGGCTTCAGATTTTGTATATAGTTTTCTACGTCTTGCCAGCCAGAAGACGGCTTCGCCGGGAAGCTGGGTCTTTGATGATGTAGCCGATTCTAGCGGAGGAAAAGTTTTTGAAGCCATCAACGATACCACTTTGCAAATTCGGTTAAAGAAACCATTCCCGCCGTTTTTGGGAATTCTCACCATGAAATACTGTTCGGTAATCCCTCACGAGGCCGTTCAGTTTTATGGTCAGGATTTCAGGAAACATCCCGTGGGAACCGGTCCTTTCTTCCTGAAAAACTGGGTGGAAAATGTAGAGATGGTGCTGCAGAAAAATCCCGACTATTTTGAATTTGACAGTGTCGGAAACCGGTTGCCGTATCTGGATGCCGTAGCCATTACTTTTCTGGCGGATAAAATGACCGCTTTTCTGGAGTTCACCAAAGGGAATTTGGACTTTATTTCCGGCATTGCACCGTCGTACCGGGATGAAATCCTCACACGTACAGGCGAGTTGCGTTCCAGGTATAAGAAAAATATCCGGCTGCTGAAAATGCCTTATCTGAATACGGAGTACCTGGGGATGATGATTGACACAAGCATGCAGATTGTCAAAAACAGCCCCTTGCGGTCCAAGGCGGTCCGGCAGGCCATCAATTATGGTTTCGACCGGGTGAAGATGATCAAATTCCTGCGAAACGGCATCGGGATTCCCGGCAAAAAAGGCATTATCCCGGCCGGAATGCCGGCGTTTGACCCGAAGGCGGATTACGGATATTCCTATAATCCGGAGAAAGCAAAAATGCTGCTGAAGAAAGCAGGTTACGGCCCCCGGCATCCGGTGCCGCCCATCACGCTGGCCACCACTTCCGACTACCTGGATCTGTGCAAGTTTGTCCAGTCGCAGTTGGATGATATCGGTTTTGATATTCGTCTGAATATCATGCCTCCGGGCAGTCTTCGCGAGATGAAAGGGCAAGCGAAATTGCAGTTCTTCCGGGCGTCATGGATTGCTGATTATCCGGATGAGGAAAATTATCTGTCTCTTTTTTATTCCAAAAACTTCACCCCCGGCGGGCCCAACTATACACATTTTTCCGATCTGCGTTTTGATGCGTTGTATGAAGAATCACTTTCAGTCATTGATGTGAAGAAAAGAGAAAAACTGTACCGTGAAATGGACAGCCTGGTAATGCAACAGGCTCCGGTAGCCATTTTGTATTATGATGAGGCCTTGCGTTTTGTTCAAAAGAGGGTGAAGGGGATGACGCTGAATCCCATCAACCTGCTGAACCTGGAGCACGTGAAAATTGAGCCTTCAGTTTCTCACTGAGGGGAAGGAACGTTTTCGTCAACACTCGTGATCAGCGTTTTTAAGCTGTTTGTCTTGTGATCTTTCAGCTTGACGACCATTTCCCAGTCGTAGTGTGTTTTGGCAAAGTATTCCACTTTATCATAAACGGAAAGCATCCTGAAGAGCGCTTCGGTATGGTCGCCTGCCCGTTCTTCCATAAAGGTTCTGAAATCTTTCGGATAGCCCAGTAAATTCAGGTCCGCACTCGCGAAAAACGGATATTTATGAAGTTTTCTGGCGATCTCTGATTTTTTCAGTGAGTTGTTCGGGAGATGACCTGCGGCAATATTTTTTATGAAATCAGGATCATTGGTAATGATCAGCGTTTTGTCAAAAAGATTAAAAAAGAGGTTTGATTTACCCAATGTCAGCGCATAGTAACCTTCCTTTTTCTGGAATGTCCCGCCGAATTTTTCCATGAGCGTCTTGTAAAACTTATCGTTGTTAAATTGGATACCAAAGCTTACCAGCGGTTTTGGAACCAACACTGTTTTCTGAGACTCCTGCATACCACTGTTATCTCCCGACTTGTTGTATTTCATGTGATACGTATGTTTCTCCTGTACGAATTTGATGCCCTGGACATCAAAAACCATTTCGCCGGAAAACTCACCCAACGCTTCCTGAAGGGACATCCCAAAGCTGTTTTGGAAGATCTGTTCGATCTGCTCTTTATGTACATTGAAGTTTCCGAGATTTTTCATCATGAGGTTGTAGTAGCCCGGCACATTGACCGCCCCCGCCACCGTAATGTAAGAGGACATTGGAAAATATTTCAGGATCTCAGTGTCGAACTTGTCCTTGAACACCTTGTTTTCATCAAGCTCTTTTTTCATTTCGTCGTTGAGGTTGGTTTTCACCGAAACGACCATCTGCCCCTCCTGAAAATCACAAAACATAGAAACAGTATAGTCTTTAAAATTGGATGGAAGTTTGGATAAAAGAGCCATTTTGCTCATAGGGCCTTTCAGGTGGTTCAGATGATTCATCAGGTACTTATGATTCATCCACACTGAAATGTCTTTTTTGTGTTTGATGAAGTCTTCAAACATTGGTTCGGAAGCCAGGGATTCGGACTGGTCTTCCGTAAAAACCTTTTTTGCAATATTGGCGTCTGTGGCCACATCGTTTTGATGGGTGATATCATAAAAAACAAACAGTTGTTTGCTGTCCCACAGGATGACCGGAGCTTTCGGGTTAAAACTTATGTAACTGAAATTGCCAAGGGGTGTCACCGAAGCTTTTATACCCGATTTTTCGATGATCTTGTTGATAAACGATTCGAATCTTGATTTGTCAAGCAGTTTCATCCGGACGGCAACATAAGGGGTGCTGTCTTTCCGGAATGAAAAGAGATAAATTGTGCTTTTTAAATTAATGCCGCTTTCTTCCGGATTTTTGATGAAGGGTTCAAATTCTTTCAGCGCATTGGTGTCCTTAGCATTTACTTTCTCTTTAATAAGGTTATAAAGACGGGTAGAGGTAAGGTCGCTGATCCCGCTTTTCTCGCTGAGCGATTCGCCGTTAATGACGGACACCATCCCGGCATTCTTAGGAATAAAAGTAACCGATTCCGTTGGTTTTGAGCAGGAGGACAATGCAAGTATCAGGACCGCGATGACCGGTAGGAATATCTTTTTGAAGGTGCTTTTCATTGTGGTAAATTTTTGTGGTTACGTTGAAGTTGTATTTCAGTGACTAAATTAATACAAATCATCGTCCTGAACAAGTGATTTCGCCTGTTTTAATAAAGACAACATGATACTAAGGCAAGCGTTTGGAAACGCACGCCAGGCCGGGAAACTGATCAGAACAAGGCGACATGGGGACTACTTCCTGACGACAGGATCGGGATACCCAAAACATGTTCCACATACTGGAAATAATAGAAGAGCTTGTGGTTCAGCTTAAACCCGTAATCGGTCGTGGGGTTGTAGCCGACGATCGGCTCGAAAAAAGGATTTCTAATGGGGTCAGTAGCCTTGGCGTCCCAGGCGACAACATACTGCCTGTTCCAGTTTGCATAATAAGCATCCGTGCGGTACTGCGACGGATTGTTCTGTAATTCGTACCAGTTTTCAAATTTCTGGTCGAATGTTTCCAGTTTGTACTCTACACTGTCCTGCTTCTCAATTTCAACCGGTTTTGCTTTTCTGTCGGCGACCTTCTTTTGTGTCGTACAGGAAGCAACAAACAGCAGGATAGCGATCCAAAAGACTATTTTTTTCATGGCTGAATTATTTTCCTGATAACATAATAGATACGAAAATCGTACCACAATAGTAATTTGTAAATTGTGATGTGGTGATCAGATGTAAAAACCCCAATTTCCAAACTGCAAATCACAAATAAATTCTAAGATACAAACATCTATGACAAAAATTACGATTACATCTTTTTGGAAATTGAAAAATTGCAATTTAAGAATTGAAATTACCTTGTAAAACAAAAGTTTGAAATAAAAAGAAATGTTTTTTTTATTGGAAAATAGTTCCGATATTTGCACCCGATTTTTTACGAAAATTTATTTAATTAAAAGTTAGACTGTTATGCCAGTTAAGATGAGATTACAACGATTTGGTAAAAAAAGAAGCCCTTTTTATCACCTCGTTATTGCGGATGGTCGTGCACCCCGAGATGGAAAATTCATTGAAAAAATCGGAACTTACAATCCTACAAGAGTTCCTGCAGAAATCGAATTGAACTTTGAGGCAGCGTTAAGCTGGCTTCAAAAAGGGGCACAGCCAACAGATACCATGAGGGCTATCCTTTCCTATAAAGGTGTTTTGTACAAATATCATTTGCTGAAAGGCGTGAAAAAAGGTGCTTTTACCGAAGAAGAAGCTGAGAAAAGATTTCAGGCATGGATGAAGGAAAAAGAAGCCAAAATTGCTGCTAAATCTGAAGGTATCAAAAATCAAGAACAGGAAGATATCAAGAAACGCCTGGAAGCTGAAAGCAAGATCCGTGAAGCCCGTGCTGAAGAACTTGCTAAGAAAAGAGCTGTTGAGTTAGATGCTGAAGCTGCTGCTAAAGCTGAAGCAGAAACTGAGGCTGCACCTGCTGAGGAAGCCCCTGTTGACGCTGTTGCTGAGGAAGAAGTTCCCGCTGCTGAAGAGGCCCCTGTCGCCGAAGCAGAAGCTACTGAAGAAGCTCCTGTTGCTGAAGCTGAAGAAGCGCCCGCTGCTGAAGAAGTTGCAGAAGAAGCTCCCGCTGCTGAGGAAGTTGCTGCTCCCGCTGAAGAAGCTGCAGAAGAAGCTCCCGCAGAAGATGCTAAAGCTGAAGATAAGGAATAAAACGATCCTTTTTATAAGATTGAATCAAGCCCGGTATTGTTCCGGGCTTTTTTTATTCGTGAAACTTAGATTTCAACAACAAAGCGAATTGAAATGTGTAAGTTGATCGAATCCCGATAGCGAAGCGTATCGGGATGAATGAGCTTGATGCTCCAATTGTATAATGTTAGAAATAAATTATTTTTTATACCTCGTTACCTTGTTATGAGAAAGCTCATTGAAAATCGGCTAATTTTGCACGAAAAAGCCTGCACTATAATCTTTGACCATGGACGCATTTAAGGATTACTTTTTTCTGGGTTCAATAACCCGCCTGCATGGGTATGACGGGAAACTGCAGTTGTTTCTCGATGTGGACGATCCTGAGGCCTATGAAGGTCTACAGATGGTATTTGTCAATGTTCACCAAAGCCTAGTTCCTTATTTTATCGAATCTTCTTCGTTGAAAAATAACAAGCTGATCGTAAGATTCCAGGATGTCGATAGTCCGGAAAAGGCCCAGATGCTGGTGAACAAGGAGTTGTATATGCCGCTCTCGGCGCTTCCCAAGCTGAGCGGGAACAAGTTTTATTTTCATGAGGTGGTTGGATTTCAGGTGGTGGATAAAAAATTTGGTGAACTGGGCACGGTGTCAGAAATTCTGGATTATCCCGGACAGGCATTGATGCAGGTGTTTCATGGTGAAAAAGAAGTCCTCATTCCGATAAACGACCCGGTGATCTTAAAAGTCGACAGGACAAAGAAAAGACTGGATATAGAAGCTCCTGAAGGCCTGATAGAAATGTATTTGAACGAATAAAACGACCATTGTGGATACCCGTCCTTTTCATTTTAAATCTTTCAGTCTGCATCATCATCGGTCGACGATGAAAGTCGGGACGGATGCAGTTTTACTGGGGATTTGGACGGATCTTACAACTGTGAAGTCTGTGCTGGATGTGGGGGCGGGTTGCGGCATCATCTCCTTATTGCTGGCTTGCCGTGCCCCCTTGTTGGTGGATGCTGTGGAGCTGGATGCAGATTCTTTTGAAGAAGCAAAACAAAACTTTCTGGAAAGTCCGTATGCCGATCGGCTTCGAATTTTCCATACCGATTTTAATGATTTTGTTCCTCAGGTAGGCGAAAAATATGATCTCATCATCAGCAATCCGCCGTTTTTTATCAACGATCTGCATTCCACGGATCCCAGAAAAAGAATGGCCCGCCACACTCAGACCTTGACTTACGAGCGGCTGCTGAAAGGGGCATTGGAGTTGATGAATCCGGAAGGCAAGATTTCCGTGGTGTTACCCTACCGTGAAAGCCGCCTGTTTCTTTCGCTGGCGAAGCAGGCCGGACTTTTCGTGGAAAAGCAGATGCTGATCTTCCCCATGCTTGGAAAAGAACCCAATCGTATCAATATTTTACTGGGACAACAGCCCGTTGAAGAACAAACGGAAAAGTTTATGATCCGTGATGAAAACGGGAAATTTACAAGTCAATATGTTGACTTTGTAAAGGATTATTATGTGAGTATCTAAAAAATGAATTCGCTCTAAATTCGTGTATTCGTGGTTTTTTTTCGGATTTTATAATTGGATTTGTTGTCACGAATTCCCGAATTAAAGACGAATAAGGTCCTCGAAACTAGATCCCTCTCAAAGTCAGAGAAATCCGTTTCCGGTTCAGGTCCACTTCCAATACTTTGACTTTCAATTGCTGATTGATCCGCAGATAATCGGCGGGATTGTTCACAAACTCGTCCGCGATCTGGCTTTTATGGATCAGGCCGTTTTCTTTGATTCCTAGATTGACAAAAGCCCCGAAATCGGTAATATTGGTAACCACAGCAGGCAACACCATACCCGGATGCAGATCCTCGATCTTGTGGATGCTGTCGTCCAGTTGAAAGATCTCAAACTTCTTTCTCGGATCGCGTCCCGGTTTTTCCAGTTCATCCAGGATGTCCTTCAAAGTAAGCAATCCTGCTTCTTTCGAAACGAAATCTTCGATATGAATGAGTTTTTTGACTTCGCGGTTGCCAATCATTTGCGAGACATCCATTTTCAGTTTTTTTGCCATTTTTGTTACAGTGCCGTAATGCTCCGGATGAATGGCGGAAGCATCCAACGGCTCCGTGCCGTCTTCGATACGCAGGAAACCGGCGGCCTGCTGAAAAGCTTTGTCACCTAAGCCTTTGATTTTTTTCAAATTGTTACGGTTCTCAAACTTCCCATGCTGGTCGCGATGTTCGATGATGCGTTTGGCTAGGGCAGGGCCGATGCCGGAAACATAGGTCAGCAGTTCCTCGCTGGCGGTGTTCAGTGAAACGCCGACGGCGTTGACACAAAGCTCCACCGTTGTTTTAAGATTTTCCTTTAAAAGATTGGCGTTGATGTCGTGCTGGTACTGGCCGACGCCCATGGATTTCGGATCGATCTTTACAATTTCTGCCAGGGGATCCTGTAATCTTCTGCCGATGGAAACGGCGCCACGGACTGTAACATCATATTGTGGAAATTCTTTCCTTCCGGCTTCCGAAGCGGAGTAGACCGAAGCCCCGTCTTCGTTAACCATCACGGCAATCACTTCTCTGTCGAATTTGACCCTTTTTAACAGCGCTTCTGTTTCGCGGCCAGCGGTTCCGTTTCCGACGGAAATGGCTTCGATCTGGTAGGAGTTGACCATACTTTTTAGCTTTTTCATGGCCGGGCCGGTTTCATTTTGCGGCGGATGCGGATAGATGGTTTCGTTGTGCAGTAATTTTCCGTGTCGGTCCAGGCAAACCACTTTGCAACCCGAACGGAATCCCGGATCAATGGCCAGCACATTCACCTGTCCCATAGGTGGTGAAAGCAGCAGTTGGCGCAGGTTTTCAGAGAAAACTTTTACAGAGGCTTCTTCCGCTTTTTGCTGGAGTTGTTGCCGGAGTTCCGTTTCCAGCGAAGGGAATAACAACCGTTTAACGGCGTCTTTCATCGCCAGCGATTTTTGTTCGCTGGCCTCGGAATCGGAACGGATCATTCTGTGCTCCAGTGTTTCCACGGCTTCTTCCTGAGACGGCACCACCTTCAGCCGGATAAAACCTTCTTTTTCGGCTCTGAACATGGCCTGAATACGGTGTGAAGGCGCTTTCCGTGCTAATTCTTCCCAGTCGAAATAAGATTCGTAATTGGCACCTTCTTCCTCTTTCCCTTTGATGACTTTGGAAGAAAACCGGGCGTCGTGCTGGAATTTCTGACGCAAGAGATCGCGGACCCAGCCCGTTTCGCTGATCCATTCCGCCATGATATCGCGGGCGCCCTGTAGCGCATCGTCTGTGTTTTGTATTTCCTGTTTGGGGTTCACAAATTTCTGCGCTGTCATTTCTACGTCAAAAGGCTTTTCAGACATCAGCATTTTTGCCAGCGGTTCCAGTCCTCTTTCCCTGGCGATGGTGGCGCGGGTTTTGCGCTTGGGGCGATAGGGCAGATACAAGTCTTCCAGCTTAGAGAGATTCTCGGCAGCCCTGATATTTTCAAGCAAGTCCGGATCAGACACTTCCTGTTCTTCAAGGCTTTTCAAAATAGCTTCTTTTCTCTTTTCGAGCTCTGTTTGCTGTTCATATATTTTGAGCAATTCGATGATTTCCAAATCCGTCAACCCTCCGGAGCTTTCTTTCCGGTATCGGGCAATAAATGGGATGGTGGCTCCTCCTTCGTGCAGTTCCAGTGTGTTTTTTACCTGCCATTCTTCAATTTGAAGACCTGTTGCAATATATTTTATTATTCTGTCATTCATTTTCTTACGTAAAAAATTATGTTTTTTGACTCGATGTTGAATTCCTCCGAAATTTCAACATCCTGAAAAACTTCAGCGAAAGTTTTTCTGAAATCTTGTATCCGGCTTTTGTCGGTGTAACTTGAATTCATCCTGTTGTATAAAAGCATACCTCCTTTCTGCAGCAGCCTTTCCAATTGGATAAGGAAATCTCTTTCGTCAAATTTCTCTGGTATGAGATGATCGAGAAAAAGATCGATGACGATTATGTCGTATCTCTGCTTTTCCCTGAAAACGAAATCATAAGCATCTGTAATTTCAATTTTCAGATTTCTAAGACGATTCAATCCGAAATATTTTCGTGAAAGAGCGATTACTTTTTCGTCGATTTCCACTCCGGTGATGGCACCCCGGAATCCCAGCTCTTCCTGCAGAATAAATGCTACGCTGCCTCCGCCAAATCCCAGCAGAAGTGCATGCTGAAAAGCAGAAACATCCTGTTTTGTCAAAGCAAAGGCTCTCTGAAAAACGCGATGAAGTGTCCCAAACGAATAGTTTACATTACTCGAATCCAGCACCAACCGGCCACGGTGTTTGTTTACCTCGAGATAGTTATAATCTGTGGTGCTTTTTTCGATGGGGAAAAATCCCGGAAGGTATTTCCGGATGGTCCATTTCATAGTTCTTATTTTCCTTTGAACTGAGGTTTTCTTTTTTCCAGAAAGGCTTGTTTGCCTTCTTTGAAATCATTGCTGTAATAAACCGTTTTGATCAATTCCCGGTTCTCTTCATCGCTTGTGAGCTGCTCTACGGTCTGTGTTGCCAGTCCGTGAATTTGTTTTTTGATCAGCGCCACTGACAGCGGGGCGTTAACGAGAACTCTCCGGGCCAGGCTCATGGAGAATTTCTCCAGATTTTCTTTGTCCACCAAATGATTCAGGATTCCCAGGTTGGCAGCCCTTTCCGCGATCATGACCTCGGCGGTGGCAAACATTTCCAGCGCGATATTGCTTCCTACCCGTTGTAATACGCGACTTACCTGGTTTGGATTGTACGGTGCGCTGATCCTGGCAGGGGTGATGGCAAATGTTGCTTCATGCGAACCAACAAGGATGTCACAGGCAAACGCCAGCTCACAACCGCCGCCCCAGACACCACCGTCGATCATGGCGATCACGATACCGGGAAAGTGCTCCACGCTTTTCAATATCTTTTCCAGAGAATATTCATAAGGAACCGGATCGTGGTCCGCATCGGGAAGCTGATCGATGCGCAGCCCGGCACACCATACTTTGGAACCCGGATTACTTCTGATGATCACCACACCACACTCCTTTTCCCGGAACTCCGCAAACGCCGCAACAAATTCGTCGAGCATCTCCAGATTCAGGGAATTGCTTTTCTTTTCGTTGTTGAGCGTCAGCATCCCCAGTTTATCCCGACAGGTAGTTTTGATGAATTTCATACACTATATTTCTGCAAAGGTAATGTGAAAAGTTTGCCTGGTTGATCAGGGCGTGGAAAGCGACACCGGAAGGACTTTCCCGTTGAAAAACCTGTGCCCGTTGACGGTAAAATAGGCGATGAATTCTGCCATTTCATCAGCGGTGAGTGGTGCTTTGTAGTTGGGAAAAGCCTGCGCCAGCATTTCGGTCTGTGCAGAACCCAGGGCCAGGGCATTGACTTTGATCGCTTCTTTGGAAAACTCCTGTGCCAGGCTTTCCGTCAGTATAGCAAGGGCTCCTTTGCTGGCACTGTAAAGACTCAGTCCCTGGAATTTAACGCTCCCCTGAAAACCACCGGCACTTGAGATATTCAAAATGTGGCTGCCTTTGGAGAACAACGGAAACAACTCGCGAATCAGTTTAAAAGGCGCCTTGACGTTCACGTCAAACGTCTTATCAAAATCCTTATCCTCCATCTCGACAAAAGGCTTGTTAACGAGGAATCCGGCATTGTTTACAAGCGCATCTACGGTTTGAAGTTTTTCGCTGATGGCTTTAGTTAAAGGTGTAAAATCTTTTTCCGTCAGATCAAAAGCCATGAAATACAGCTTTCCCTTACCGGAATTTATTTTCGAAATATGATCAGCATGGCGTGCAAAGGCAAAAACTTCATGTCCCAGGGATAACAGGTTTTTAACCAGAGCGTTGCCTAAGCCTCTGCTGGCGCCAGAAACGACTATTTTCATAAACAGGATTTTTTTAATTCAGGATGAAAGATAAGTAAAATTATGGCTTCAGAAAAGTCGACGAATGTCTACTTCTCCACAAGGAATGGTTACAACCTTTTATAAAGAATCTCCTGCTTTGGGTGTGTTCAGGCTATTGATCTTCAGATGACTCTCCATGCCCTTGGAGTCGGTGGCGCTGATGGTGAGCGTCCCGTTTTCACTTACTGTGATCGCGATGGAATATTTGGGTTGCACCGGCGCCCCCAGTTCAAAATTCATATACACAGCGCCTTTGATAATCTCTTCGCCGTATTTTTCTTTCATCTCAAAGGCGGTCTTATATTCTTTTGTCAACGGCACATGGGCGTCTTTAGCAATAATAGCGGCTTGTTTCATGGCCGTGTTGTAATTGCCTTTGAAGACCAGCACCACCGAATTAAAGCCTTCATCTTCATTTTTTTCGGAGGTGACTTGTGAGTAATCAGTATCCAGTTGCATTCCCATTGGCATTCTCAACCCCAGCTCTTTTGCCCATTCGGGTAAAGTTTTAGCAGGATGCAGGTTGGTGGATTGAGCCACTTTCCGGCCCAGGGTTTTGTCGAGCATGTCCAGCTTATTCTTGGCTTCACTGTCAGAAATCTTTCCGGCGTCGCGTTCTGCATTTATTCTGGCTTGTTGCTTTTCGAGGCTGTCCACCATGGTGATGGTATTGTCGACTTTGTTGATATTTTTCTTGAATTCTTTGAGCTTTGTATTGAAATTTTCGGTCGAGTCGGGTTTGTGCTGCTTACAACCATAAAAACCTACCAAAAAAGTGGCAATCAGAACGAAATTAAGCAGTTTTCTCATGGCGAGGCTTGTAAAATTTGTTCAAATGTAACATAAAATAAACGGATTGAAAAGTGATTCGGAAAAAGAATCTGTTAACTTTTCAACCATAAAAGTGGAAATCTTACCCCGATATAAAGTACGGAAAACACATCCCTAAAAAACCTAACGATGGCGGGTAACCATGCAGATCGGAGCCATGAAATTAGTACTTTTGAAAAAAAGTTGTCATGAAATCCACGAGCCTGGCTTTAACAATCTTGTTAGCGATGCTTGCCTTTCCTGCTTTTTCACAAAATACGGAACAGGTGAAGAAGGACTTTGTTAAAACGTTCAAATCGGGCAAGGCTTCTGATATGCAGCCTTATTTTAATGGATTTGTGAATGTGGATATCCCGGGCAGCACAGGACTGTATACCGCTGTACGGTCGCAATCTCAGTTGCAGGATTTCTTCGACAAACACCCGGTGAGCCGTTTTTCCATGAAGGAGTCGGGTTTTACAGGAAAAAAATATTTTTTGATCGGAAGTTTCCTGAGCGGCGGCAGGAGTTGGAATGTTTACATTCTGATGGTTCCCAAAAACAAAAGCTATTGCATCCAGCAGATGGAAATTGAACAAAATGACTGACGGGTTTTTTTACTTCTGAAGATTACGATAATATTTCAGCATAAATGAGTATAGAAGAACTGATCCAAAAAGCGTTGGAAGAAGATCTGGGCACGGGAGATCATACATCCCGGGCCACGGTTCCGGAGGACGCTGTGGGGAAAGCCGTGATGGTTGCCAAAGCAGAAGGTATTGTTTCCGGTGCGGAAATTGCAAAACAGGTTTTTGAAACGGTGGACCCGGAATTAAAAGTTACACTTTTTAAAGAAGACGGCGAGCAAGTAAAACCCGGTGAAAACATTATGGAGGTCCGGGGGAAATCTTTGTCGATGCTTTCTGCCGAGCGGACAGCGCTGAATTTTATCCAGCGAATGAGTGGCATCGCCACTTTCACCTACGAAGTAACCCGGAAAATAGAAGGACTACACACGAAACTGCTGGATACGAGGAAAACAACACCGTGTAACCGGATGGTTGAAAAAATGGCGGTGAAAGCCGGTGGCGGCGAGAATCATCGTTTCGGATTGTATGACATGATCATGATCAAGGACAATCATATCGACTTTGCCGGCGGTGTGAAACCGGCCATAGAAAAGGTGAAGGCCTATCTCATGAAAAATAATCTGGATCTGAAAATCGAAGTAGAAGCCAGGAGTTTCAGAGAACTGGAGGAGATTCTGGCCATCGGCGGTATAGACAGGATTATGCTGGACAATTTTACTCCTGCCGAATTAGAAAAAGGGCTGGGGATGATAGGCGGACGTTTCGAAACGGAAGCTTCCGGTGGCATCAGTCTGGAGAACATCCGTGCTTATGCCGACACCGGTGTGGATTACATCTCGGTAGGAGCCTTAACGCATCAAATTAAAAGTATGGATATCAGCCTTTTGGCAGTGGTATAGTAAAAAATAAAGATGTAAAAAAAGCCTGGATCCTTTCGGAGCAGGCTTTTGTTTTTACAACCATTTTACAAGTGGAAAATCCATCTTGTGGGCCAGCATTTCGTTCTTGGGTGTCATCCGGAAAGCGTAGTTGATTTTTCCCGAATAAGAAATGGGGAACTTACAGACAAAAACGGCTTTGGATCCGTCAACTTCCTTCACCTCAAAAAGTTGCTTTAAAAGGATTTCGTTGATGTCTCCTTCTTCTTTCTTGCCCATGATCACTTCAATTTCCACATCATCCACGCTGAGTCCGTCCAGATCGAGGATGATCTCAGAGGTGAAGTATTTCCCGAAAGGAATCGGCCCTTTCTTAGTGTCGGGTATGCTCAGCGAGATCACTGAAATATTGTTCCACGACTGCTTTACCCGCTGTTTCCACAAAGCGAGCTTTTGCGTGTTCTGGTAATGATTTTCTTTCATGATCTTGCTGTTGGCGATCAGGGAATTGTAATACTTTTCCACATAGTCGTTCAGCATCCGCTCCATGGTGAAATTCGGTGCGATCTCAGCCAGTGTATTTTTAATACGACCAGCCCATTCTTTGGAAACGCCGTCTTCATCCTGATTGAAAAAAGCAGGAACGATTTCATTTTCCAGGGTATTGTAGATCACTTCGGCATCCAGCTGATCCTGCAACTCCTGATTTTCGTAGGTGCGGGTTTCGGTGACAGCCCAGCCGCTGTTAGGCTTGTAACCTTCGGCCCACCAGCCATCCAGCACACTGAAGTTCAGTACGCCGTTCAGGGTGGCTTTTTCACCGCTGGTTCCAGAAGCTTCCAGCGGACGTGTCGGCGTATTGACCCATACATCTACGCCGCTGGTCAACATCTTACCCATGGTCATGTCGTAATCTTCCAGGAAAAGGATGCGACCCACGAATTCTTCCCGTTTGGAAACTTCGATAATGAATTTAATCAGGTCCTGACCGGCTTTGTCCCGCGGATGTGCCTTTCCGGCAAAAATAAAGATGACAGGACGTTCCGGATTGTTGACGATGCGCGCCAGCCTTTCGGTATCCATAAACAACAGGTGGGCCCTTTTGTAAGTGGCAAAACGCCTTGCAAATCCAAATATCAGGCACTTATCACTGATGTATTTCAAAGATTCGAGGGTAAGTTTCGGACTTTCCTGACGGTCCGTTAAATCATGTTGAATGCATTCTTTTACGTACGCAATCAACTCTCTTTTTACCGTCTGCCTGGTTAGCCAGATCTTCTCATCGGAAATGTCATAGATGTTCTCCCACATCCGGGGATCGGACTGGTTGTGTTCAAATTTCTCATCGAAAGTCTCTTGATAGAGTTTCTGCCAAACGCTGTTGGTCCATGTGTAGTAATGAACCCCGTTGGTGACATAGCCGATGTGCAGCTCCTCCTCATAGAATCCCGGATAAAGGCCTTTGAACATGTTTCGTGAAACGCGGCCATGAATGCGGCTAACGCCGTTTACTTCCCGTGAAAGTTTGGTAGCCAGCACACTCATCGAGAACTTTTCGGAAGCATCTTTAGGCCGGAATCTTCCCAGACCGATGAATTCCTCCCATGAAATGGAGAAGTGATCGGCAAAATGAGAAAGATAAGCCCGGATCAGGTGTTCCTCAAAACTGTCGTGTCCTGCGGGTACCGGCGTATGCGTTGTGAAAAGCGTTGTGGCCCTGACATATTCCATTGCATCATAAAAACTAATGTGCTCCTGGTCGATCAGTTTGTCAATTCTTTCAAGACCAATAAAAGCGGCATGTCCTTCGTTGCTGTGATAAATTGCCGGGTTGAGATTCAGATTTTTAATCAATCTTATCCCGCCGAGTCCCAGCAGCATTTCCTGTTTCAGCCTGTGCTCGTTGTCGCCGCCGTAAAGCTGTGAAGAAAGTTTCCGGTCCTGTTCGTTGTTATCGTTGATATTGGTATCCAGCAAATACAAAGGGATCCTGCCTACATTCAGCTTCCAGGCCTTTGCCCAGACAACTCTTCCCGGCAGTGCGATGGCCACGCGGACCGAGTCACCTTTTTCGTCTTTGACAGACTCAATGGGTAGTTGGTTGGTTTCCTGAATGTTGTATTCCGCGATCTGGTCTCCCAGGTGGCTGATGAGCTGTTTAAAATAACCCTGCCGGTACATCAGGCCGATGGCAATCATATTTTTGTTGGAATCGCTGGCTTGTTTCAGATAGTCGCCTGCCAGAATCCCCAGACCGCCCGAATAGGTTTTGATGCTGTTGTGCAACCCGTATTCCATACTGAAATAGGCAATCTGATCTTTTTCCTTTTCCTTTGCCGCATCCATATATTCCCGGAAACGGGCATATACTCTGTTGAGCTTGTCGATGAATTTTTTGTCTTCAGCCAGCGCTGTAATTTCTTCTAGTGAAAGGCTCTCCAGAAACAACACCGGGTTCCATTTCACTTTTTTCCATTTCTCAGCATCAATTTCGCGGAAGAGTTCTTTTGCCTCCACGTCCCACGACCACCAAAGGTTAAAGGCGATTTCTTTCAGGGGTTTCAGTGGCCCCGGTAAATCAGGTTCTACAATAATCCTTTTCCAAACCGGAGTTTCACCACTTCCGGAAGGTTCCACCAAATGGGTCTCAGGAACGATCCACTGCGGAGCCTGTATTTCTTTACGTGCATTTGCTATGTTGACGGCAATTTCCCATGCCCGTTGATAGTTTTCGTCCAGATTTTCCCATAACAGCAGGTTGGAAATCTCTTTGGCTTCCTGTGATGTTGCCATAGGATCCCCTTCTTCTACATATTGTTTTATGCCGGTGGCAATCAGTCCGGCGCATTCGTCATCGGTTTTGTTTTTCCGGTCGATCACCTGAACCGCATGCTGCTTTTTTTTCAGGTTTTCCTGAACCCAGGTTCCGAAACCGGCATAAGTGGTGGTCATGGTTGGAATACCAAAAGCGATACTTTCCATCGGCGTATACCCCCAGGGTTCGTAATAGGATGGGAATACCGAGTAATCGAAAGCAGTTATGAAATCATAATAATTCAGATCCACGACCCCGTCGCGTCCGTTGAGGTAAACAGGAATAAAAATCAGGTGCACCTGATCGTCAGGCTTGTTTTCCAGGCCGTTGTTACCAGCTTCCCGAATAATAGGATCGTCGTTGGGATTATTCAGCTTGTGAGTAACATAGTTAATTTCCCGTAACGGTTCATCGATGATGTTCAGCGAAAAAGCCGAAGTGGGCCCGTCGTGGCCTGTGGGAACCGCGATGACCGCCAGCATGGGCTTTTTTAAATTTTTATCCCTGTTGAGCTGTCCCAATGCTTTGATAAACAAATCGATGCCCTTATTCCTGAATTCATAACGGCCGCTGTTGAGCACCATGAATGTGTCTTCGGGAAGTATTTTTCCGGTGATCTTAGCGGCAACTTCCAACACGCGTTTCCTTGCTTTTGCACGAATTTCAGGAAAGTCTTTCTCTGAGGGAACGAAATTATTATTGAAACCGTTCAGTGTGAGAACATCCGCCGGTTTTTCAAGCAACTGTTCACATTCTCTGGAGGTGATCTCGCTCACAGTAGTAAACACATCTGCTTGTTTGGCGCTCAGGGTTTCGAGGGAATTCTTGCTGATTACCCCGAACTTTTCGGCCATCACAAAAGGTTCGTATTTTTCAAGATCTTCATACAAAGGATACCCGTTTCCGGCGATGGAGCGCCCCAGCACAGTGGCATGGGTGGTGAACGCCGTTCCCACAAATGGAAGATGTTCTTTCAGATACAAGATGCCCGTGCCGGTCATCCACTCATGGAAATGAGCCACCACATTCTGATGGGTGCTGGAGAAAAACTTGTAAAAGCTTTCAATGACCTGTCCGGCCGCATAACCAAAGATTGCCGGTTCAATGTAATCCCACTGCCCGGAAATCGAATCCAGCCTGAAACTGTTCCACAAGAGGGTAAAGATCTGATCCTTTTGGGCGTAGAGGTGGGTGAAACCTACCAGCACCACAATGGGTTTCGATTCGATGTTCCATCTTCCGACCCTGATTTTCAGTCCTTGTTGTGTGGCAGCTTCCTGCCACTCGCCCAGAAGACTCTTGTCTTCAATAAAATCAGGATTGGCTTTTGTTTCTTTCCAAACGTCCGGGCCGATCAAAATATATTGGTCTCCGAATTCCTTTACCATACTTTTGGCTTTGGTGGAAACCACCGTGTAAATACCGCCAATTTGGTTACATACTTCCCAGCTTGTCTCAAATACTAAATCCGGTTTCATAAAATCCTTTCCCTATTAATTGTTTTTGGCCTGGGGCCAATGTAGTTTCAAAAGCTAAAGTTGAACTTTCCTCCGACTGAAAAATCAGAGCAAATATCCAGCTTATTTCAAATAAATTTTAAATTGCAAAGCAAACAAAAATGGAAATATCTTGTGCGACATTCTTTAAAAAGTTTGCACTTGCTTATCTGAAAGGGAAATGAGTTATTTTCCCCCGAAAAGATTTCTTAGCCTTGCTTCGATGTCTTTCCTGTATTTCTCAATATCTTTTTTTGAGATTTTTTTCATCTTCTCCTGAGCCTTCTCAAATTCCTTCTGTGCTTTCTTTCCCAAGTTGGGAATGATCTTCTCCCGGATCTCTTTTCCGGCTCCTTCCAACGCCCCTGTCAGCTCTTCAATATCGATGTCTTTCAATAATTTTTTTATCGCAGCATCCGACATGTTTTTGATGCTCTCGAAGTTCAGGTCTTTGTCTTTCAGTATCTTTTTTGTGCTTTTCTTGGTCTGGTCAACTTTTTTCTTGATGAATTCTTCAGCCTGATCCATCAAATCATCAAAGGTTCCTTTCATATTTTTATAATCTTCTTTGGTGGAACCCGTTTCTTTTTCCAGTCGGATAATGAAATCAGAAAGGACATTCATATAATTGATGAAAGCTTCGTACGGCGTCCCGTAAGGATTGAAATATTTGTGCACGTCACCATCGGAGAACCATTTGGTACACATGTAATAAAAATGGTCGGAGGTTTGCAGATATAGCCAATCTCTTTTAATGTCGGGATTGTTCGATTTTTCTACCAATGGTTCCAGCGCATACAGTTTGTCGAAAGCTTCATCCTGAAGCTCGTTTCCCAGCCAGGCGGTCAGGTCGCGCTCTTCATCAGCCCAGGAAATGGGATGAGGAACATGGATGGAAGACACCGGTTGCAGTCTTTCACCCAGTTCCGACGGGGTGGCAAACACATAATCCGAATCCGAGAAAACACGTCCCGGCAAGGCCCGCATGAAATCAAAAATTCCCGTTTCGGCCCATTGGTGCTCGCCGAATGTTTCATAATCCATGAACAAATTCACGACTTCCTCTTTCGGGTCCAGCTGGTTCAGCCAGTTCACGAATTTTTCAGTCGTCATAGGCCATTCGGACCAGCTTTGTTGCGAAAAGCGGAAGGCGATGTCGTCACTCAGCCTGAAGTTTTTCAGCAGCAGTTTCAGTTTCGGGTTGATGGCGTTGGCATACATAAAGTCAGGGCTGCGCCAGCCGAGGACGTGCTTGGCACCTTCGGTGAGCATGACTTTATAACCCATTTCTGCAACCATAGCGCCGATGGCGTCGGAATAGATCAGCTCCGTATTTCTGAATGTGGTCGGCTTTTGCCCGAATAGTTTTTCGATCTTTTGAGCCTGGGCATGAACCTGACTGGTAAACTCTTCTTTGCTTTTTAATGCGCTCAAAGAGTGTGCATAAGTTTCCGCCAAAAATTCAACGTTTCCGGTTTCTGCCAGCTTTTTGAAACTTTCGAGGACGTCGGGGCCATAGGCTTCAAACTGATCGAGGGCTGTGCCTGAGATCGAAAAGCTGACCTTAAAGGCGCTGCCGTACTCTTTGATCAGATCCAGCAACAATGCATTCATGGGCAGATAGTTCTTTTCAGCTACCTTGCGCATGATGGTCTCGTTGTTGTAATCATCAAAATAATTGTGTTTTTCACCAATATCAAAAAACCGATATGTCCTCAGCCGTTGGGGCTGGTGTACCTGGAAATAGAAACAAATAGATTTCATTATCTTGAATTTTGAAGGGTTAACTATTTAGTAAACGTTGATAAACTTCATTAATCTTCAAAGCGGAATCTTCCCA
>CAYWBO010000026.1:0-31988 GCA_964456625.1 uncultured Lentimicrobiaceae bacterium
TAATTTAAAAGCCAACACGATTATTGAATTGGGACAAGGCCTTGCCTGCCGTGCTACAGGGATAGACACCGGCGATTCTATTTCCTAGGTTGATTTGAAGGATTATGTCCCACACACAATCCACAAGTAATTCCGACTGAAAAAGTTCTAACCGATTTGTTTGATTCCTTCTTCTTCAAACACAAATTTCTTAACATCCTGAGTGTTTCGTTGTTTTAAATATTCAGCGTAGTGAACGCCGAAAGCGATTCGCTCATCCAACGCATGATCATATTGGTTTAATAATCCCAAAATTAATTCTGATATTTCCCGAATTGCGAAGTTGCCCCCCTGCTGTCCGGAAATATAATCGACACAGCCTTTTTTTATTCCATATCTTTTAAAAAGGGGCGACCCTTTTCTGCCTACCATGAATCTTAACCCACATTGTTTTGTAATTGAAAGATCCAGGATATCATCAAAGCAAAAAGCAACTTCTTCAGGTTTTAGATTGTAGATTTTTAGCAGGTGTTCAAACGCAACTGCTTTATTTTTGAAATTGAAATAAATGTGATTGAAATGTTCTCTTTCTGCTAAATAGATAGCCGCACTATTACTTTCACCCGTAATAATGGATACTACGGGAAGCTCTTTATTATGAGCAAGCCAATAGCCAAGACGGAGCATGTTCGTACCCATGGCGTCTGCTTCAGAATAATTGCTCGATTTACTTTTGCCTTTGGTACCTGAATTGAAGACACCATCCCAATCAAAAATATAGGCTTTGATGTTTTTTAGCTTTTCCTGAATGACCGAAGGGGATGAAATAAACTCACCCCCCTGCATTTCAAATAATTCCTGTATTTCGTACATATCAATCCTTTGTCAATGGTCATTGGTTTGAATAATAATGAATGACCTATGGCTATATTATAAATCCTGAATATCCAATAAACCAATGGGTTTCCCATTTTCCGTTACCAACAGGTTGTCAACCTTGTGCGTTTTGAACAAGTCATTGGCTTTAAAAAGCAAGTCATTGGCATCTACAGAAAACGGTGTATTGTATTCCAAATCGGATATTTTCTTTTGCAAAATGTCTCTTCCGCCTTTTTGCAGCAACCTCCTTAAATCACCATCGGTGAAAACACCTCTGGCCTGCTCGTCACCATTGCCTACAATAACACAGCCAAATCCATATTCCGACATTTTTACCAGGGCATCCTGAACTGTCACATCAGGAGGAACAAGCGGGTTGATTTTGCTCATGGCATCCTTCACCTTTACCGTCATTAAACGGGTATGTTCAAAGAACTGTTCAGTCCCTATTGCCGTGAAATTGTTTTCGGGCATTTGCTGCAATATTTTGTAAGGTACCGTAATGGTATGTACACCGATATTGATTGCATTGCGCACATGCTCCACATTTCTCACAGACGAGAACATGATTTTTGTGTCATATCCATAGTAATTTACGGCATCAACACACTGTTCAACCAATGCCAAAGCATCGTGTCCCTGATCCTGCAAACGGCCCACAAGCGGGCAAACGTAAGTTGCCCCGGCATGCATGGCCATGTACGCTTGTTGCAACGTATACACCAGGTGCACATTTACCATAATTCCTTCATTGGTGAGCATTTTTGTGGCTTTTACGCCTTCCATTGAAATAGGGATTTTAAATACGGTCGTTTCCTTTTTTAAGCCTAATTTTATAAGACGGTGGGCTTCAGTACAAATTTCTTCAGCTGTTTTTCCCAACGCCTCCACCTGCAATACAGGAACAATGTCTGCCAATTTTAAGATTAAGGCATCAATATCAGTAACTCCATGTCGATGCATGAAGGTAGGGGTGGTTGTTAAACCATCTAAAAATCCGAGTTTAAATGCCTTTTCAATTTCATTAAAATCGGCGCTGTCAAGGTACAATTCCATAATTCTATTTTCTATATTTAACTTCCAGGTTGTGAAATTCTATTACTGGTTTTAAAAATTCTTCCAAATCCGTTATACAAAGCTGGCTGGCTGCATCGCACAAAGCTTTTTCCGGTTCAGGGTGTGTTTCAATAAAAATACCGTCAACACCTGCAGCCATACCGGCCCTTGCCAGTACAGGCAAATATTCCCTGGCCCCGCCGCTAGGATCAGCGCTGGGGATACCATACTTTCTGATGGAATGGGTTACGTCAAAAACAACGGGAAAACCGGTTTGGGCCATTTCGTAAAAACTACGCGGGTCAACAATCAGGTCATTGTAGCCAAAAGTATATCCTCTTTCGGTTAAAATAATCTGGTCATTACCGGCATCAACGGCTTTTTTTGCAGGCTTTGCCATATTTTCGGGCGCTAAAAACTGTCCGTGCTTGATGTTAATTACTTTGCCGGTTTTTGCTGCTTCCGTCACAATAGACGTCTGCATACACAAATACGCAGGAATCTGGATCACATCCAATACTTCTGCAGCAGGTTTTGCCTGGGTATGATCGTGAATATCCGATAAAACCGGGAATCCGAAGGTTTCTTTTACTTTTTGAAGCATTTTAAGGCCTTCTTCCAAACCCGGTCCATTATAATACTTTAAATCACTGCGGTTATCTTTTGTAAACGATGATTTAAAAATAACCGGAATATTAAATTTTTCAGAAATTCTCTTTAAATACTCCCCGGTTTTCATCATGATGGATTCATCCTCAATCACGCATGGGCCTGAGATCAAAAACAATTGATCTGCACCGCACGCGATATCGCCTACTTTAACTATTTTTTTACTCATTTTTTTCGAAATAAGTTATTTGAATTAATGTTTTCCGTTTTTGAAGTTCTAAGTTCCAGTTTCTTGTTTTACATCCTTCGGAATAATTTCCTGATCATATCAAGCGTTAACTTTTCTTTCCAGTCTGAGCCCAAAGCATGATCCCACATGTGGCTTAATGCATAAGAAATTTCTGCCATTTTGGTAATTTGCTCTTCGGTCCAGTCTTTGGATATATGGGTCGGTAAATCAATATGGTGTTTGTGAACCATTTCCCTGAATTCTATAACAGCTTCCGGATAATAGTCATCCAATACATTAAATGCTATGCAATTGGCGAATCCGTGACGGGTTCCAAATACATAAGAAAGTCCATAAGAAAGCGCATGACAAACCCCCACTTCGGAGTAACTCAGGCTTAGCCCGCCAAACAAGGAAGCCACCATCAATTTTTCAGCATTTTCAAGGCTTTGACCACTGTTTTCGCCCAGAAATACATCCCTGCATAAGTCCATGGCCGTATCGCCATAGGCTTTACTAAAAGTATTATACAATCTTCCGGTGGATGATTCCACGCAATGAATATAGCAATCCATCCCGGTATAAAACCATTGGTTGGCCGGAACAGTCAGCGTTAATTCAGGATCTAAAATGATTTGGTCGAAGGGTGTGTATTCACATTTTATTCCTAATTTTTTTTCAGGACCCGTTAATACAGCCGTTGTTGAACACTCAGCCCCGGTCCCGGAAATGGTTGGGACACCCACATGATAGATTCCGGGATTTTTAGCCAGATTCAACCCCTGATAAAGTGTGGAAGAACCTTCCTGGGTGAACATCACAGACAGCGATTTTGCAATATCCATAATACTCCCGCCCCCAATACCTATGACACCTGAAGGAAGACCTTTTGCGTTTAGGATTTCATCCCTGAGCTTATCAATTTGCCCGGTTTTAGGTTCGTCTTTTCCTGTAAAGATAAATTTTACAACATCCTCTTTCTTTGCAGGAATTCTTTTCTCAAGGGATTTGCCTTGAAAGAAATCGTCAACCAGGAAAACAAAATAGTGGTTGTTTTCTTCTCGTTTGGGGGCAATAATGTCATCTAACTGGCCAAAACTACCGGTTCCATAGACAATTTTATCGATGTTTTTAATGTTTTTGAACACGCTTTTAGAAATTAGTATTCGGAAGCAATAAACCACGTTCCCAAATAATAGTTTTAAAATTCCAACTATGTTAATGTAATACCTTTTTAATGGCTGCCACCATTTTTACAGCCAGTGCATCCATCTCTTCTTTTGTCCAGGCAGCCCGAATTCCCAAAGAAATTAAACGGCCAACAACTTCTTGTGATTTGGGTAGTTGCAGGTGGTTGTAATCCTGTGGGGCGCCTAAATGGTGAATCGCCAAAGGAGCGGATGATTTTAAGTTTTTCAGATGATCCCATTGGTTGATGAAATGATACATGTTTGTATACCAATAGTTACAACCGCCCACACCCGTTTCCCCAAACTCTTTCATCACTTTTCCTGCCAGTTCTGTTGTGGGCAGGAAAAAGTTTAAGAAAGTTCCTGAGTCTCCTTCAGGATCGGGTACCGGCCTGAAAGTGACCCCCTCTATCACCGAAAGTTTTTCCCGCATGTATTGCTGATGGGATTTATTAGCCTCACGAATTTTATTTATTTTTCGCATTTGTGCCACACCAACAGCGGCATGCAATTCGCTAATCCGATAATTGAACCCTAAAATGGGATGGTTTTCCATTCCCCGGTTGTTGCCCATGTGATCGTGTCCATGATCGGAAAAGCTATCTGCATTTTTATACAACTGTTCATCATCCGTAATAAATAAACCGCCCTCTCCGCAAGTAGTTATTTTAAAGAAGTCAAATGAAAATGCTCCTGTTTTGCCAAACAAACCGACAGATTTGCCTTTGTAAAAAGCCCCAAGCGCCTGACCTGCATCTTCAATCAATACCAAATTATGTTCTTCGCATACTTTCAGAATAGCATCCATATCGGCAGCAGCACCGCACATGTGGACCAATAAAACAGCTTTTGTTTTTGGAGTAATGGCAGCTTTTATTCCTTCAGCGCTCAGGCACAGGTTTTCATCAATTTCGGCAAACACAGGAAGACCACCGCTATACAGCACAGCCTCATTAGTGGCTATGTAGGTGAACGGGGGGACAATCACTTCGTCACCATGTCCGATTCCGGCAGCAGCAAGTGCTGTAGCAACAGCTGTTGAACCACTGGAAACCGCATGGGCAAATTTTGCACCCGTGAATTTTCTTACTTCGGCTTCAAGATCCTTTGCTTTCCAATGACCCTGGCGCATTTCATCATGGTTGTATCTGAAAAGTGCCCCGGTTTCAAGAACGTCCATGACTTCTTTACGTTCTTCAGCACCAAATAATTCCATTCCTGGCATAACGTATTGTTAAGAAATTAGTAATTGGAAACTTGTGTTTTCATAACTTTTTGACCAAAATTAACTTTTTATTTTGAATAAAAAAAAACAAAATCCAAAAGTTACACGACTAGAATTCAATGCATTTACTGAATCACTTAGGGTTTATGCGACAATAAGAATGAAGCAATAATTATCACCTCCGGAATGAATTGAAAAAATGAAGAACAAAAACTTGTAAACCTCATCCATCAAAACAATCTAAAACCTGTCAAAATAGTAAATACCATAGGTTTCCCGATCCATTGGGATCGCCAAAATCCGGCGAACAGCTACTTTGTCATCCTGAATCCCGATGTTTCGGGATGAAGGATCTCATCGCTGCGTAATATTTCGAGATCCTTCGTTTCACTCACCCTGTCATCTCGACCGCAGGGAGAGATCCCCCAGGAAAGAACCCTGTTCTCAGGGGATTTCTCTTCTCCGCCTGTGGCGGATTGTCGAAATGACAACCAGCACCGGGACAGGCGCTCCAGGGAGGGGATAGCGACGGACATCCAAAAATGCGTAAGGCAGGCTTTAAAGCCTGTCCCATAAATTTCACACTCCCGTTCTTTTCAGATACTCATCGATCAGGTTGCTGATATCTTTCATTTTACCCAGCGGGATGGCGTTGAGTTTACTGGTAAAGTCGATTTCCTGTTCCGGTTTTTCGAGCAAACGCAAAGCATGGTCGGCGGGCACGGGGGTATCCTTATCGGGGATCCATTCCACAAAATCGTTGGGCGTGCAGTTCAGCACCAGGCACAGGCGCTCCATCATTGAAAAGTCGAGACGTTTTGCCTTGTTGTTATAAATTTTGCTGGCGAAAGACCGGCTGAAGCCTGCATGGAGCAGGAAAGTAAAGGGCTTGTCGATGCCCCGGGCTTTAAAGACCCTGTCAAAATTGAAATGTATCATCATGAGAAGGTTTTAGGTTTTTAAAAAAAGTGATATATCGAGTATTTTAATTCAATAAAGGTCTGCCCTGAAGCAATTAAGGTTCACTAAAATTAATAAATAGTCTTCTTATTTCAAAATGAGGTTCGCATAATATTATAAAAGGTTGCTTGATTGAGTTTTTTAGTGTCTGGATTCCATTTTTTGGTATTCGAGTTGCATTTTCTGGTATTCGGGTTGTATTTTTTGGTATTCGGGTCGTATTTTCTGGTATTCGGGTTGTATTTCTTGGTATTCGGGTTGCATTTTTTAGTATTCGGGTCGTATTTTCTGGTAGTCGGGTCGTATTTTTTGGTATTCGAATTGCATTTTCAGGTAATCCTATTGGAAAATTTCCTTTTTGTAAAGGCCAAAAAGCCATGTATTCGTCCGCTACTCTTTCCTGTTACAAACCAGGACGGAACATCGCCGGATTTATAATTCCGGACATGCCATAAAAATGAATCCGGATTAATAATCGAATGGACGTTTCAGTTCCTGGTCTATTTCCCTGGCTACTTTTTTCAGCTCGTAAAACTGTTGCATCAAAACCGAGATCTCCCCTTCATCGGTGGCGTCTTTCAGTCGGTTGGTGATGTCCCGTCTGGTTCTGTTAATTAGTTTAATACGAAAAGTATTGAGTGTGGCTACCAGGGTTTGCAGCAGGTCATCATCCTCCAGCTTGACATAAATTTTATGCCGTACCCAGTTCTGACTCAGCTCATAAGGCTCGGCGATCAGGTCGATGACACTGGTAGAAATTTCCTTTTCGGAATGGTGTACAAAATAAGATTCATCAGGGATGTCACCAGAAGGAACTCTTTCTTTTATCTCTTCAACAATGCGGTTAAAGGTCTTGTTCTCAAAAACAACATTATCATCATCAAGGCTTTCCAGGATAAATTCTGCGACCCCCATTTCCCGTTCCACATCCACCATTTCTCCCATTTCGTCTTCTACCGTTTCGGTGATCCTGATCTTTTCGGAACCGTACAGCAGCAGCAGCCTCATGATCTCATTCTCCTGTTCGCTGATATCAAAAGGATCGAGTTCTGTCTGCCGCTCGGTTTCATATGTCTCCTCTGTAATAACCGTGTCTTCCTGCGGATTCTGATAATTCTGCTTTCTGAACTTATCGCGAAGCAGTTTGTTCAGCGCATTCATCAGCGTCTGTTCCGGAAGATCCATCACCGTACTGCACTCCTTGATGTAAACCGTTCTGATAATGGCATCAGGGATTTGCGAAATCGTCTGAACGATCTCTTTGATCAGAGAAGCTCTGGCCACCGGGTCACCCTGGGTTTCATCCATCAAAAGCCGTGTTTTAAAGGATATGAAATCCATGGCTTCTTTTTCCACAAAAGCCTCCAGTTCCGAAGTAGTATGCGCCCGCGCAAAAGAATCCGGATCTTCGCCTTCGGGGAACAAGACAATCTTCACATTCAATCCCTGCTCCAGGATCATATCAATCCCGCGGAAAGAGGCCTTGATACCGGCCGTATCACCATCGTACAAAATGGTGATGTTCGGGGTAAACCTTTTGATCATCTTCACCTGATCGACGGTCAACGAGGTTCCGGAGGAAGCCACCACATTCTGAATCCCGGCCTGGTGCAATGAGATCACATCCGTGTATCCTTCGACCAGATAACAGTTGTCCTTTCTGACAATTTCGTTGCGGGCAAAAAAGATCCCGTAGAGGCTTTTGCTTTTGTTGTAAATATCCGATTCGGGTGAATTCAGGTATTTGGCCACCGTTTTTTCGGAAGAAAGCACCCTGCCTCCGAAGCCGATGATCTTGCCCGTCAGGTTATGGATGGGAAAAATAACCCGGCCGCGAAAACGGTCCACAAGCCGATCGCCTCTCTCGATGGACAAGCCCGTTTTCAGCAACAGGTCTTTTTTGTACCCGTTTTTAAGCGCATTATCAGAATAGGCATCTTTTCCGGGGGCAAAGCCCAACTGGAATTTTTTGATCGTTCCTTCCAGGAAATCACGTTCCTTCAGATAGGTCAGTCCAACTGATTTCCCTTCTTCGTGATTGAAAAGATAATCCTGAAAATACTCAGAAACAAAGGCATTGAGGTTGAACATGCTTTCGCGGGAATCCATCATCTCCTGTTCTTCCGCTGTAAGTTGCTGTTCTTCTATGTCGATGCTGTATTTTTTCGCCAGATACCGCAACGCTTCCGGATAGGAATAATGCTCGTGTTCCATGATGAAGCCCACCGAATTGCCGGCTTTACCGCAACCGAAACATTTATAAATACCTTTGGCCGGGGAAACTGTAAACGAAGGTGTCTTTTCGTTGTGAAACGGGCACAACCCGATAAGATTCACGCCACGTCTTTTCAGATTCACAAAGTCGCCGACAACGTCTTCAATCCGGGCGACCTCCAGGATGGTTTGTATGGTATCTTGCTTTATCACGAGATGGAAAATATGACGCTAAATTAATACAAAAAAGGCGGTAAAAAGGTAAGAAAAAAGGTAGTCTTAAAAAAAGAGAGGTAACCAGGACGGTTACCTCTCAAAAACCAACAATTATGAAAACCCTTTAAACAAAGCAAAATGTAAAAAGAACTTTACTCTTGCATTTGTCTGTTGCAAATATACTACATTTTTATTGAATTGGTTAAATCTTTATAAAAAAAGTTGTTAATTTTTGTTAATCACTGTGTCTAATGCACTTGTTAACTTAATTTTGCAAAATGAATAAGAAACTGACAGCCTTAATTGTAACACTGGTCACTTTGGCAAGTTGCGGACTACTTCTCGTTCAGGTGTATTGGATAAGAAATGCCATCTTAGTCCGGCAGGCCATGTTCAACCGTGATGTAAATCAGGCCATGAGTCATGTGGTTTTCACGCTGGATAATTTAAGGTATCAGTCTTATTTTCTCAACTCAAAAAACTTCTATCAGAAAAATCAGAATGCTTTTGCGCTTTTCGATTCCATCAACTCGGATCTGATCACCCATCAGCCCACGCTGAACAGTGTGGATGATATAACCCGATTCCTGAAAAAAAGAAATCAGTTGAACAAAGCTTATAACCAGCTTTTCGGTTCTTTTCAGAACACAAACAACATCAACTTTTTTACCACGCATCAAAACGCCATCGATTCGCTCATTTCCAATGCACTGCAAAAAAAGCACATCTGGACGACTTTTGAATACGGGATTTACAATCCGCTGAACAATACAATGGTCTTTCAGAAGACAGGTAAATATCCGGAAAGTCTTCTGAATAATAGCTTTGTGTTCAACCTGGCGCCCATTGGCAATAATCTGCAGTTTCCGCTCAAGTTTCTGCTGTTCTTCCCGAAAGAGCAGCTGTTCATTGTAAGCACCTTGTATAAATTGCTTCTGGTGTCGATGCTGCTGTTCCTTATTTTGATAGGCTCATTTTCGTTCAGCATATACATCATCAACAAACAAAAGAAGTTGTCGGTCATGAAAAGTGATCTGATCAACAATATGACCCACGAATTTAAAACCCCGATCTCCACCATTTCACTGGCGTGTGAAGTGTTGCGGGACGAGACGGTGAAGAAATCGCCGGAACTTTTTCAGAACTATATCAACATCATCGGGGAGGAAAACAGCCGGCTGGAGACCATGTCGGAACATATCTTACGGTCTGCCACGCTGGACAACGGAAAGCTGAAATTACACAAAGAGATTCTCAACGTGCACGAACTCGTTGTTAAAGCCGTCGACAGAAAGAAACTGAATGTGGAAAGCAAAGGGGGGTCCATCACTACCAACCTGAATGCCACGTTGTCAATGGTCAACGGAGACAAAACCCATCTGACCAATGTCTTTACCAACTTGCTGGATAACGCATTAAAATATAATATCAAAGAGCCCGTTATTCAGGTAAGCAGCAAAAATCTCCAGGATGGAATTCTGATCAGCGTGAAAGACAACGGGATTGGCATCAGCAAAGCCAATCAGAAAAAGATCTTTCAGAAATTATACCGGGTACATACCGGAAATGTTCACGATTTCAAAGGGTTTGGCCTGGGGTTGAACTATGTAAAGGGAATTGTGGAGCAACATGACGGAAAAGTAACTGTGGAATCGGAAATGGGAAAGGGCTCTATTTTTCACGTATATTTACCTAACGAAAAATTATAAATTATGGACGAAAAAATCAATGTATTACTGGCAGAAGACGACAGAAACCTGGGAAGTATCTTAAAATCCTATCTCGAAGCAAAAGGCTTTCGAACAACGTTATGCGAAAATGGAAAAATTGCGCTGGAGGCTTTTAAGAAAGAAGAATACAACTTCTGTATTTTCGATGTCATGATGCCCGTAATGGACGGATTTACGCTTGCCAAAGAAATCAGAAAATTAGACAAAAAGGTCCCTTTGCTATTTCTGACGGCTAAAACCATGCAGGAAGATAAGCTGGAAGGTTTTGAACTCGGTGCCGACGATTATATTACAAAACCTTTCAGCATGGAAGAACTCCTGCTCCGGTTAAAAGCCATTCTGCGACGCAGTAACATGGAAGACAGCAAACATGTGAACCATGTTTACAAATTTGGCAAATACACTTTCGATTATGACCACCAGCACCTCAGCATCGGAAAGAAGCAGGAAAAACTTACCTCCAAAGAAGCAGAGCTGCTCAAATTGTTATGTGATCATCTGAATGAAGTATTGGACAGAACGGTAGCACTGAATAAGATCTGGTACGACGACAGCTATTTCAATGCCCGTTCGATGGATGTGTATATCACCAAACTCAGAAAATTTCTGAAAGACGATCCCAACGTTGAATTGATCAACGTCCACGGAGTGGGCTTTAAACTGGTAGCACCGCAGACCTAATACAAGGTCAGACTCTTATTTCCGTAACCTTTGGCCTTCCGGCGCCACCCTGATAGGTGGCGTTACTAAATCCCAATATGGGATAAAAAATGAACGAAAGAAAAATCAGGCCCAGGGTAAATGCTTCATTTTTTCCGAAACTTTTAGACAAAAGGTTGGTCACCCAAATGGCTACGATCACATTGGCTAACGGTACAAACAACCACACGATCCACCATTCCGGTTTCTCTACAATTTGCAGCAATACAAAGAAGTTGTAAAACGGAATCAGACAAGCCCATCCTGGTTTTCCGGCCTTTTCGTAAACGCGCCAGGTGCCCGCAAGTTGCAGCACGGTCAGCGCCAGCGCCGGTAATAAAAACAATGTCAGCGCCGCTGTAGTAAAAGCAAAAGAATCTCCCATAGTTTTAGTTATTGGTTAGACATTCATTTCAGGGATGTCTCCTTCGACGATGAGATTGGCGCCGGTTTTGGAGACAATTTCTTCCACAGAAACGCCTGGAGCCCGTTCAATCAGGCGGAAGCCTTCGTCAGTCACATCCACCACCGCCAGGTCAGTCACAATTTTTTTAACACAATTCACGCCCGTTAGAGGAAGGGTACATTTTTTCAGCAACTTTGGATTGCCTGCACGGTCTGTATGGGTCATGGCCACAATGATATTCTTTGCGGAAGCCACCAGGTCCATGGCGCCGCCCATACCTTTTACCATTTTTCCGGGGATTTTCCAGCTGGCAATATCTCCTTTTTCGGTTACTTCAAAGGCCCCCAACACCGTCAGGTCGATGTGACCGCCACGGATCATGGCAAAGCTGGTGGCAGAATCGAAAAAGGAAGCTCCTTTGGTATAAGTTACCGTCTGCTTGCCGGCATTGATAAGGTCGGCATCCACTTTGTCCTTTGCAGGGAATGGACCGATGCCCAGCAATCCGTTTTCGGATTGTAACACCACTTCCACTCCTTCCGGGATGAAATTAGCCACAAGTGTGGGAATACCGATCCCCAAATTCACATAATAGCCGTCTTCCAGTTCCTGTGCAATTCTTTTTGCTATTCCATTTTTATCAAGACTCATCTTTATTTCTTTTAGATTGTTAATGAAAAATACAGATTCCGGAGCTTAATCCCGGGTGGTAGCAAATTCGATCCGTTTTTCGAAATTCTCTCCCTGGAAAATTCGCTGGACAAAGATCCCCGGTGTATGGATGCTGTTGGGATCCAGTTCACCTGCCGGAACCAGCTCTTCCACTTCGGCGACGGTGATCTTACCCGCCATCGCCATCATGTGATTGAAGTTATTGGCAGTATTTCTGTAAATCAGATTTCCGGCCGTATCGCCCTTCCAGGCTTTCACGAACGCAAAATCAGCCGTCAGTGCCATTTCCAGCAGATACTTCTTACCGTTAAACTCTCTGATTTCTTTGCCCTCGGCGACTTCCGTGCCGTAACCGGCCGGAACGAAAAAAGCAGGAATCCCGGCGCCACCGGCACGGCAACGTTCTGCCAGTGTTCCCTGCGGGATTAGATCCACTTCCAGTTCGCCGGACAGCAACTGCCGTTCAAATTCACTGTTTTCACCAACATAAGATGAGATCATCTTTTTTATCTGATGTCGCTGCAGCAGGATGCCCAGTCCGAAGTCGTCCACCCCGGCATTGTTGGAGATGCAGGTGAGTCCTTTCACACCCAAATCGTGCAATGCCTGGATCGTCTTTTCCGGGATACCGCATAATCCGAAACCGCCCAGCATCAAAGTCATATCGTCTCTGATGCCCTGAACCGCTTCTGCTGCTGTTTTTACAACTTTATTCATCGTTTAAGATTTTGTGTAATTAAGTCCATTATTAAGTTTATCAGCAACCGATTTGCCGCGAAATAACAAGCCGCTGGATCTCGGATGTCCCTTCCCCGATCTGAAGCAAACGCTGGTCGCGATAAAAACGTTCTATGTCGTAATCCTTCATCAGCCCGTAACCTCCGTGGATTTGCACGGCCTCATCGGCCACTTCCTTGGCAATTTCCGAGCAATATAATTTCGACATGGCTGCCTCCTTGGCATAGGGTCGGCCGGTATCTTTCAGCCAGCAGGCCTTGTAGAGCAGGTTCCGCGCCAGTTCAATTTTCAGCGCCATATCAGCCAGCTTAAAGGCATTGATCTGGAATTTGGAAATCGGTTTACCGAATTGTTTTCTTTCTTTGGCGTAAGCCATGGCCATTTCAAAGGCACCCTGCGCCAGTCCCAGGCCCATGGCACCAATGGAAAGCCGTCCGCCGTCCAGCGTGTGTAACATAATGCGGGAGCCTTCGCCTATCTTTCCCAGCAGATTTTCTTTGGGCACTTTCACATCATCAAAATAGAGCTCGGAAGTATCCGAAGCGCGCCACATCATTTTATTATGCATCGGAACCTGCTTGAAACCGGGAGTTCCGGATTCCACGATGACGGTGGTAAAGATCTTTTTGCCGTCTTCCTCACCGGAAACCGCCTGCACGGTGCATCCTTTGGAAATCTTCGAAGCCCCGTTGGTGATAAATATCTTGGAACCGTTGATGGTCCATTCATCACGGTTTAGAACCGCTGTGGTTTTGGAACCTCTGGAATCCGAACCGGCACCGGGTTCCGTAAGGCCAAAACTCCAAAGGCCTTCACCCGTACAAAGATCCGGAAGGTATTTCATCCGTTGCTCTTCCGTACCAAACTCGTACAACGGGGCAATACCCAGCGAATTATGAGCTGCCAAGGTAGCAGCCTGCGAGCCATCCACCCGGGCAAGCTCCTCCACAGCAATAATATATGACAACGTATCCAGTCCCTGACCGCCATATTTCTCAGGCAGGTACATTCCGAAAAGACCCATCTCGCCAATCTTTTGGGTCAGGTCATAAGAAAATTCTTCGCGTTCGTCAAGTTCCCTGGCAACAGGTTTAATTTCACGTTCCGCAAACTCGCGAACGGTATCACGAATCAATTGCTGTTCTTGTGTTAAATCAAAATTCATTTTAAAATTTAATTTCTATTGATTTCCATGGGTAACAGATTTATCAACTCCAGGTTGGTATCCACCCGCTCCCCGATGACTACATTTACATTCTCAACTACGGCATCGGTCAATGCCACTATATTATTTTCCATTTTCATGGCTTCCACCACCAAAAGAACGGTACCCCGCTTCACCTCATCGCCGGCTTTTACGTTTACTTTGATTACCTTCCCCGGCATCGGGGCAAACAAACTATTTTCGCCCGGGCCGTCATCAGAAACAAAATAATCTTCGTCCGAAAGTAAAACATCGGTCCTTTTCAGAACAAAATCAGCCCCATCGATACTGACAAAAGTCCGACCATCCTTTCCAAATGAGATCACCGCTTTGTATTGCTGATTAAAGATACTAAAATCCACACATTGACTGTCTGCTGACTTCAAAGAAACATCATATTGACGGCCCTCTATTTCAAACTGATACAGATTATTTTTCCGGTTTAAAAGCCGAATCTTATATAGCTTTTCGCCTGCCGCGAAAGTCATGGTCATCACGTTACGCCAAAAACCGATGGCTTCCCAGACATTTCCGGGTTTCTGAAACCGGGGAAGGTTTAAATCATGAAGCGCCAAAGCCAGGATGGCTGCGTGATCTCCTACCTGATCGCGTGAAGCCTGAATATCCTGAATGATGGCTTCAGTATGATCATCACAAAATTTCGTGGAAATGGCATTTCTTTCAAAAGCAGGGGTTTTCAACAGGTGCAACAAAAAGGAAATGTTGGTTCGGATTCCCTGGATGTGATAGTCTTTCAGCGCATCGATGCTTTTCGCGATCGCGCGATCACGGTTTTCTGCCCACACCACCATCTTGCTGATCATGGGATCGAAAATCCCGGAAACGGTCACCGCTTTGTCGATGCCCGAATCCACCCGGATCCCGGAGCCGGAAGGCTCCTGATACAATGTCATTTTTCCGGGCGCCGGAAGGAATTTATTCAACGGATCTTCTGCATAGATCCTGCATTCGATGGCATGACCCGTTTGCTTCAGGCTTTCCTGTTTCAATCTCAATTTGTTTCCCGCAGCAATCAGAATTTGTTCTTCTACCAGATCGACGCCCGTCACCATTTCCGTGACCGGATGCTCCACCTGAATGCGGGTATTCATTTCCAGAAAATAAAAGTTCAGGTCCTTGTCCACCAGAAATTCAATGGTTCCGGCGCTGTTGTAACCGGCTTCTTTGGCAATAGTCACTGCAGCTTTCCCCATCTTTTCCCGAACTACAGGCGTCAAGGTCGGCGAAGGCGATTCTTCGATAATTTTCTGATATCGGCGTTGAATGGAACATTCCCTTTCGAAAAGATGCACCACATTCCCGAAATTGTCACCCAGCACCTGGATCTCGATGTGACGCGGCTCTTCGATATATTTTTCGATATAGATGGTGCCGTCGCCAAAATAATTCTTGGCTTCCCGCGATGTGGATTCCAGGATCTCTTTCAGGTCATCGCCTTCGTTCACGATGCGCATTCCCTTCCCGCCTCCGCCGGCAGCGGCTTTCACCAGGATGGGGAACGGTATTTTACCGGCATTTTTCAGCAACACCGACGGGCTTCCTGTGACGCCTTCCGTCATGGGAACACCCAGCTTTTTCACAAAAGCACGGGCCTCGATTTTGTTCCCCATCAAACTGATGGCTTCCACGTGGGGGCCGATAAAAACAATGCCTTCTTTTTCACAGGCTTCCACCAGCAACGGGCTTTCTGATAAGAATCCGTATCCCGGATGCAGAGCATCACACCCGGCTTTACGGGCCGTTTCCATGATCTTATCCACATTCAAATACGTATCCTGAAGTTCCTCTTCGCCGATGCAGTAAGCTTCGTCCGCCATGGAAATATGCAGTGCATTTTTATCGGCCATGGAGTATATCGCCACGGTTTTAACCCCTAGTTTTCTTGCCGATTTGATGATCCTCACGGCAATTTCACCCCGGTTGGCAATCAATATTTTCTTGAACAATTTCATCATCAGTTACTTTTTTCCGGTTTGATTCCAGGCAGCTTTTCGTTTTTCCAAAAAGGCCGCCATCCCTTCCTGTCCTTCTTCCGAAGCTCTTAAATGGGCAATAAGCCGGGACGTGTGATCGAGATTTTCATCCAGCTCATTTCCTTCCATGATCTCTCCTATCAGCTTTTTGGTTTCGCGGACCGCCCCCGGTGCAGCAGATTGTAATTCATTCAAAATCTGCTGAAGCTGTTCCTCCATTTTTTCCTCAGGAACCACAAAATTCACCAAATGCCAGTGAAAGGCTTCTTCAGCCCGGAATCTCTTCCCGGTAATCATCAGCTCTTTGGCTCCGAATTCCCCGATACGTTTGATGACGAATGGAGCTATCGTGGCCGGAGCAATACCCAGTTTCACTTCGCTGAAAGCGAATTTTGTGTCTTTTTCAGCCATCACGATATCACAAGCTGCCAGCAGGCCGTTGGCACCGCCGAAAGCGCTTCCGTGAACCACTGCCACCACCGGAACGGGGCACTGATAAATGGAAAGAAACAGTTTCGCCAGTTTCTGGCCGTCTTTCACATTTTCTTCAAAACCAAAACTGGCTATGCCTTTCATATAATTTAAATCGGCCCCCGCGCAGAACGACTTCCCGTTTCCCTTTAAGACAACGGCACGTGGCAAATTCTTTGATGAAGCCAATTCCTTAAATACCGCCGTCAGTTCGGCGATCATCACTTCATTCATGGCATTATGAACTTCCGGGCGGTTCAACCGGATGATTGTAACCTGATCTGTTTGTTCAACGAGGATCGTATGTTGCTGTATTTTGTCCATCATTTTCAGCAGTAATCACATTCTAAAAATCCCGTACTTCTGATCGGGATATTTCTTATTTAACGACATGGCAATACCCATGGCCAGCGCTTTTCGTGTATCCACCGGATCCAGGATTCCGTCGTCCCAGATGCGCGAAGTACTGTATAAGGCAGCTCCTTCTCTTTCGTATTTTTCCAGTATGGGTCTCCGCAGCTTCTCTACTTCTTCCTGCGGCATTTCTTTTCCCCTGGCCCTGTATTGATCCTGTTTTACGGTTACCAGAACTGTGGCTGCCTGTTCTCCGCCCATGACGGAAATTTTCGCATTGGGCCACATGAACAGCAACCTGGGATCGTAAGCACGGCCTGCCATTCCGTAATTTCCGGCGCCAAAGGAACCTCCGAAGATCACCGTGAATTTCGGAACATTGGTATTGGAAACCGCGTGCACCATCTTGGCGCCGTCTTTGGCGATGCCTTTGCGTTCAAATTCTTTCCCCACAATGAATCCTGTAATGTTCTGCAAGAAGACCAGCGGAATTTTACGGGAGGTACAAAGCTCGATAAAATGGGTCACTTTCAGCGCAGATTCGGAAAACAGAACACCGTAGTTGGCAATGATACCTACCGGAAATCCCATGATATGGGCAAAACCGGTCACCACCGTAGTAGCAAATTTCGCTTTGAATTCATGGAAACGGCTTCCGTCCACCATCCGCATGATGATCTCTCGCGGATCTACCAGTTTCCGCAGGTCCACAGGCGCAATGCCGTACAATTCTTCCGGATCATAAACCGGATCCTCCGGAGTGATGATATCCAGCGATTGTTTTTCACGAAATTCCAGATTTTCGAAAATATTGCGGCAGATCTTGATGGCATGCGTGTCATTCAAAGCAAAATGATCCGCCACGCCTGAAAGCGCCGTATGTACTTCGGCACCGCCCAGTTCTTCTGCCGTAACTTCTTCTCCCGTGGCCGCTTTTACCAACGGAGGTCCGCCCAGAAAAATCGTTCCCTGTTCCTTCACGATGATGGTCTCATCGCTCATGGCCGGTACGTATGCACCGCCGGCGGTACAGGAACCCATCACGATGGAGATCTGAGGAATGCCCAAGGCTGACATGCGGGCCTGATTATAGAAAAATCTTCCGAAATGATTGGAATCCGGGAATACCGTATCCTGTTCAGGCAAAAAAGCACCGCCAGAGTCCACCATATAAACACAGGGTAGGTGGTTTTCCATGGCAATTTGCTGCGCGCGCAGATGTTTTTTGATGGTAAAACGCATGTAAGTACCGCCTTTTACCGTAGCATCGTTGGCGATGATTACCGTTTCGCGGCCGTGGATCACTCCGATACCGGTAACAATCCCGGCCGACGGAAATTCATCATTATACTGCCCGTAAGCAGCCAGTGATGACAATTCCAGAAAAGGGGTGTTTGGGTCGATCAACAGGTTGATCCTTTCCCGGGCCAGCAATTTTCCGCGCTCTTTATGCCTTTTTACGGAACTCTCAGAACCACCACTGGTGGTGTGTTCAAGAATATCCTTGTACTCATTCAATAATTTTAAAAACTCCTTGCGATTGTTTTTAAATTCATCTGAATGAACATCAATCTTAGTGGTTAACTTATACAATGTCGAGAAATTTATATATGTGTAATTATCCTCTTACAATCCTGTTCGGTCTCAACTTTTAGAGATGCAAGTTTAAGGAAAATAAGTCAATTTTTCTCAGTTTTTTCATGTTTATAAACCTATAAAAAGGCTAAAATCTGTTAAATCAAGGCTTCCCATAAGGTGGCTCAGGCTTCATGTAAAAATATTTCAGTACTTTTGCCCCCGACAAAAACAGTTCTTTTCTCATTTTAAACAAATTATTAGTTTATGCAGTATCCTAAAAAAGTTGTAATAGGAGATATTACCGTAAGGGACGGATTTCAGCATGAAGAAAGGTTTATCCCGACAGCGGCCAAAGTTTGGGTGTTAGAGCAGCTGATTCTGAGTGGACTTAAGCATATTGAGGTTACGAATTTTGGGAACCCCAAAGGCATGCCTCAGTTCCAGGATGCCGATGAAGTCTTCAGAAAGATCAGAAGCAGCAAACTGGTAAAGGATAAATTGCAGGATGTGATGCTTACCGCAGTGACCATCCGCGAAAAAGCCATCGAAAGAGCCATTGAGGCCCGGAAAGAAGGCTACGGACCCGACAGGATCCTGCTGATGGTTTCCACCAGCGAATCACACCACGTAAAGAATTCAGGATTGTCGCTGAAGGATTATTGGAAGATGGCTGAGGAATGGATTCCGAAAGCCCACGACGCAGGGATAAAAGTGAATGGAACGGTGAGCACCATCTGGGGATGCCCGATCGAGGGCCCCACCAAGATGGAAGATGCCATCGCGTTCACCAAACGCTGGTTCGACATCGGCGCCAATGATGTGGAGCATGCAGATCATGATGGATCGGCATCTCCTGACAGGGTGTACAAATATTTTTCGATGTTAATCAATAGTGTTGACAATCCACATAAACAGATAGCACATTTCCATACCACCCGTGGTTGGGGACTGGCCAATGTGTTGGCTGCTTTGCAGGCCGGCATGACCAATTTCGAATCCACATTGGGAGGCATCGGTGGACAACCGGCCAATTTTGTGGACGGCGTGCCGGTGGCAGGAACAGGAACTTACTATTATAACGACCCCAACAATGTGGGATTGGTTAGCACAGAAGATATGGTAGTTATGATGGATGAAATGGGAATTGAAACCAATTTAGATGTTGACAAAATTTTAGAAACAGGAAAAATGGTGGAAAGAATTGTGAATCGCAGACTGCGTTCCCAGTCCATTAACCAGGGAAGAATCCCGAAATCAATGACCGGAAGATAAAACCTAAGAACTCATCTTATAAACATTTCACTTAAAAATACTTAATCACGTTTTTGTAGACGAATTTTGCAAACGCCTGTTTTAAAAAAGAGCCTATGGAGAGGAATTTTTTGATTAAAAATATTAGAAGAATATTTTTGCCCCTCTTACTCATCATCATTTTTATTTTTGGTGCTTGCGGGCCTACCGGCAGCATCAGGCATTCTGAAAATATTCACATCATCAGGAAAACAACATCTGATCCTGACAAAACTGAAGTTGTCTCTGAATACATCATACCACAGGATATTGAAGACTCTATTTCACTGGACAGTTTGTCTGTCAGCCAGCGAAAAATAGAATTCATCAATATCATGCTACCGGCAGTGTTGGCTGTAAAGGCAAAGCTGGACATGAACCGTGAAAAAGTGATTGCGCTGGAAAATAAACCGACGCTATCACAATCCGACAAAATTTTTCTCGGCAAACTGGAAAATAAGTATAAAACCCACAACCTGAAAGTGCTGACAAAAAGGCTCAGGACTTTTCCCACAAGTATTGTGCTGGCACAAGCTGCCATCGAAAGCGGTTGGGGAACATCCCGGTTTTTTCAGGAGGCCAACAATCCTTTCGGAATGTGGTCGTTCAGCGACTCGCATGCCCGCGTGAAAGCGCTGTCTGGACGTGCCGGGAAGCACGTTTACCTGCGGAAATTCAATACTTTGCAGGCATCTATAGAGGCTTATTATACATTGCTGGCAACGGGAAGGACATTTCAGGATTTCAGAAACCTGAAAATGGAAACCGACCAGCCGCTGAAGCTCATTCAAGCGCTGAACAGTTATTCGGAAAGAGGAACCGCTTACGTGAACGACCTGGCTAGCGTGATCGTTTCGAATAAGCTGCAGCAATACGACCATTATGAAATCGGTCCGCAATATCTGGCTGAGGAAGTTAATTAAGAATTTTCTAAAAAACAAAACCCCGGATTTGAAAATCCGGGGTTTTTTGTCTATAAGAATTCTGCCAGTTTTCCGGTCCTGACCGGCTTGGGGCCTTTTGGTGTATCTTCCAGAACACAGGCTTCGTTGTAAATATCATGCTCAAAGAAGAGAATGTAGTTGTTTTCCAATGCTTCTTTATAAAACCGTTCGCGGTCCTTCAAAGTCTGCAACGGACGTGTATCGTAAGCCATGATCCATGGCATGGGAATGTGTGCGGTGGAGGGCATCAGGTCAGCTGTGTAAACCACGGTTTTCCCATTTACCTTGATGTGTGGTATTACCTGGCCATCGGTATGGCCGTGATACATCTTGAAAATTATGCCCGGAATAAATTCACCTTCTTCATCAATCAGCTTCAGATGTCCGCTTTCCTCGATGGGTAGGATATTCTCTTTCAGGAAAGAAGCTTTTTCCCTGCGGTTCGGGTTGACAGCCCAGTCATATTGCTTTTTGCTGGTCCAGTAAGTCGCATTAGGAAAAGTAAGCTCAAAGCCGCTTTTGTCCTGGTTATATTTCACACTGCCGCCACAATGGTCAAAGTGCATGTGGGTCAGCACCATATCGGTGATGTCTTCAAAACCCACGCCCGCTTTCCTTAGTGAACCTTCCAGCGTGTCATCACCGTTCAGGTAGTAATGGCTCAGAAATTTAGCATCCTGTTTATCACCGATTCCGTTATCGATCAGGATTTTACGGTCGCCTGTTTCGACAAGCAGGCAACGCATGGCCCAGTTGGCAAGATTATTTTCGTCGGCCGGATAAACCTTGGACCACATGGACTTGGGAACAACCCCGAACATGGCGCCCCCGTCCAGTTTAAAGTTTCCGGTTTCTATTGGTGTTAACTTCATTGTTTTTTCAGCAAATGTATAAAAAACAAAGTCAATTCTAATTTCCCCGGTTTCCCGGGATAAAGAATTTCTTATTTTTGGAGAACTATGAAAAATCAGAATTCTTATACCCTTTCGGGGAAAATTGTCGATCTGGTAAAAGGCCGGATTTTCAAAGGCACCGTTCAGGTTGAGAACGGAAAAATTCAAAAGATCACTCCCGACGAATCGGTACAGGAAGATCAGACCATTCTTCCCGGACTGATTGATTCGCATATTCATATAGAAAGTTCCATGCTGATCCCTTCGGAATTTGCACGGCTGGCTGTGGTTCACGGTACTGTATGCACGGTTTCCGATCCGCACGAAATCGCCAACGTACTGGGAATCAAAGGCGTGAAATTTATGATTGAAAACGGTAAAAAAGTTCCGTTCAAATTTTATTTCGGAGCCCCCTCCTGTGTTCCGGCCACTCCTTTTGAAACTTCAGGTGCTCAGTTCTCTTCGGACGACCTGGAAGAGCTGCTCAGCATGAACGAGATCCATTACCTGTCGGAAATGATGAACTTCCCGGGTGTAATTCAGGGTTCCCCCGATGAGATTAAAAAAATCGACATTGCCAAAAAACACCACAAACCTGTCGATGGCCATGCCCCCGGGGTAAAAGGTGAAGATGCACGGAAGTATGCAGAAGCCGGAGTTACTACCGATCATGAGTGTTTCACTATGGATGAAGCACTGGAAAAGATCCGTTTCGGAATGAAGATCCAGATTCGCGAAGGAAGTGCTGCCAAGAATTTCGAAGCCCTTATTGACCTGATGAAAGATCATGCTGATAAAGTACTGTTCTGTTCCGACGACCGACATCCGGACAACCTGGCGGAGGGTCACATCAACGATCTGATCAAAAGAGCGGTTGCCAAAGGTTATGATCCCGTCAGGGTTCTGCAAAGTGCCATTCTCAACCCAGTCAAACATTACAGCCTGAATGTCGGACTCTTGCAGGATGGCGACCCCGCCGATATGATCGTCGTCGATAACCTAACGGATTTCAATGTGAAAACGACGTACATCGACGGACAGAAAGTGGCGGAAAATGGCAAGACGCTACTGAATTCAGTGGAAGAAACGACGCCTAATAATTTCCTGGCTTCACCCATAACGAAGGAAGACATTCGGGTTGAGGACCTGGGTAAAAAAGTCCGCGTCATCGAAGCCTACGACGGAGAGCTTATCACCGGAACCGTGCTGATGGAAACAAAATCCGAGCACGGAAATCTTGTCAGCGATCCCGAGAAAGACATCCTGAAAATGGTCGTGCTCAACCGTTATCAAAAAGCCAAACCTGCCGTGGGATTCATCAAAAATATCGGATTGAAAAAAGGTGCTTTTGCCAGTAGCGTGGCCCACGACAGTCATAACATCGTAGCTGCCGGCACCACAGATGAAGAAATTGTGCAGGCCATCAATGCCGTGATCAAAAGCAAAGGCGGTGTGGTCGTGGTTGACGGTAAAGAAGAACAGCTTCTGCCCTTGCCGGTAGCCGGGCTCATGTCGAATCAGGATGGTTATGCTGTGGCAAAAAAATACAAGGAACTGGATATCCGGCTACATAATATGGGAGCCACGCTCCGCGCACCCTTTATGACATTATCATTTATGGCATTGTTAGTTATTCCTGAATTAAAACTGAGCGATAAAGGGTTATTTAACGGTAATTCTTTCGGCTTTATATCACTCTACTCAGAAAATTAATTCCTGATCTTCAATTTAATTTTCTGTTTTTCAAAATATTATAATAAGATTCAAATAGGTTTATTTAGACCTGTTATAAAATATGCAGAATAATGATATATGTAAATATTAACGTTGATATAAATCATAATTTTGCAAAAAACAGACCACTTATGTTTCAATTTCAATTAGACACAGAAAAACTTGAACAGGCTGCCGGAAAGCTCAGGGCCATGTCTCATCCCATGAGAATAGCTATTATCGACTTGCTTGCAAAGCATCCAGAACCCTTAAGCGTTACTGAAATCTACAAAAGTCTAGACATAGAACAGGCCACCGCCTCGCATCATCTCAATATACTGAAGAGCAAAAACATTCTTATTTCTAAACGCGACGGAAAGAATATCTATTACGCACTCAAGAATCTTACGATTACCGAAATTCTGGAATGCATCGATCGCTGCAACAAGACCGATTATTAGTTAAAAGCTCCAGTTTTCGTCAATTTCCCAGTTTGCTCTGACAGTAATCTGTTTGGGGTAATAAATTACTTTTTCAGGTTCCAGTTGATGCCGGTAATTGCCGGGATCCCATTTTTTATTGTCATTTTTGTCGAAGATAATCCGGAAATCGTAAGTGCCAGGTTTCACATTTTCTATCAGAATTTCTTTCCTGGAGGAAAAATAACGATTGTAGACCACCATTCCTTTATCGGTCAGGACCTGAAAGATGTAATGCTGTTTCAACTCAGGATTTAACATAAACCGCAACACGCCGTATTCCTTGGTTTTTTTCGATTGCAACGAGACCATAATGGCTTTGTTGTAGTAGCCGTTCCAGTCGAAGACCGTAGAATCCGGTATCATCAGTCTGTATTGTTTGTCTGGCAGCACCTTAAAGGGAAAGACCAGCGTCCGGTGAATGCTGTCGGCAAAATAATGCGGCGGATTGTATATACTGTCCTTTTCATCAATGAGCAAAGCTGAATCAAGACGAAGTTTTGCAACAGGCTGGTCAAAAATAAGTTCCAGTTTCTGACCTGGTTTTATCGCACCTTGCAAATTAGAATTCCAGTTTAAATATTCTATTTCTACCTTCTGATGCTTTTTCCTCCGTACAATGTGTTTTTCCATAGGTACAACGCCTATATCCCTGGATCCAAGCGTATCGGGGCCATTCATCACCAACAGCTGTAAACTATCGGGATGGGGCTGTCTCAAAAACCAGGTCAGCGTATCCTTATCCTTGCTCCATTCAGATTTAAACCAGGTTTCTTTAGGCGCGTACTTTTCCGAAAATATTTTTACCGAGCCCGCAGGAAAGTTGAAAACAAATTGCAGGGTATTCTTTTTAAGCAGGCTTAATTTCAAAAGTTTGGGAATCGTATCGGCAGGCTGGAAAAGATAAAGAAGATGTTGCGACAGCTTCTGCGTAGCCAACGAATCAGCCATCAGGTCAAGCGAATCGGCAATACGCTGAACGGAATCATTTTTCATTTCCGGATGGATCAGTTTTTTGAACAGAGTCGAATCGAAAACCGGAGCAGGTCTGTATTGCGGTCTGACCAGCGAATCTGAGAAAGCAATCTTTTCCGTAGAAAGATTGTAAGTCATGCTGTAATCCATATCCTTGAGCGCAACCAGCAGGTAAGCTGTATCAGCGAGTCCTGCAAACAGAAACTTTCCGTTTTTATTCGTCTTGCTGACATAATACGGCTTTACATATAAAGGCAATAATCTGAACGGGATGGTATCATTGTTATTCTTGTACAACATCACCGTGATGTCTTTCTGAGGTTTGTGGTCCTCGGCATCCACCACCTGCCCCCTTAAGCTCAACGAATCCACATGTTTGCCTGTTGAAAACACATAGGAAAAATTGTTCAGTATATTGCCTTCCGTGATATCGGAGATAGACTGCCCGAAATTAACAGTATAAGTCGTATTGGGCTTCAAATGGCTTTTCAGTCTGACGATCAGCGTTTTTTTCTTGATCTTGTAATCGGGAAAAGTATCCACCGGGGGTGAGATGAGTACTTCCTGATTGAACTGTTTTATTTGTACATATTCGTCGAAGGTGATAGAAAACTGATTTCCTCTAAAATTGGGAGAAAAGTTAGTCGGATAACATCTGACGACTTTCGGAGGAGTCACATCCTTCGGTCCTCCAGTAGGCGCCACCACACGGGCACAACCAATCAAACCGATAAAAACAAGCAAGGTAACGGGCAATCCCGCTATTTTAAACCGAAAGATTTTCATGATCTCAAAATGCAAATTTTAACTTATCTGCTTAATTCACCCTACAAAAATACTGCTTTAATTCGAGTAGCCCAGCAACGTAACGTTGAATACCAAAACGGAATTCGGTGGGATAACGCCTGATTGACTTCCGCCATAGGCCAATCCCGATGGGATGATCAACAAAATCTGTCCGCCTGTTCCAACCAGAGGGATCCCTTCCTGCCACCCTTTAATCACCTGTGACAGCGAAAACGAGGCTCCCGTGGCCTGGTCGAATACGGTTCCGTCGAGCAGATAACCTTTATAATTGACCGTGACGGTAGAAGAAGTGGTGGGATGATGCGATGAACCGGAGGTCAGGATATCATAAAACATACCGTCGGATGTGTACTGCCCCTGAAGATTGTTTGCCTGCACGTAATCTGCAATCCTCTGATGGTCCAGGGTGGCCTGCTGATCCGAGGCTTTTTTACTGCAGGATGGCAGTGTCAGAAAAACCACCAACAGCAATACACCGAAAGGAATGATCTTTTTCATAAACCTGTTTTTATGGGGAACAAATGTAAACAATAACCTTTTTGAAAGCTGTGCCGAAGGAAGGATTCATGCAACTCTTAACAATTCATTTACGAGTTCCGGCACACCGCTTCCGGCTTTTTGTTTTATCACGCTCAGATTTCTAACGCCGTACACATCAAAAGCCTTTGGATCGATGTAATATTTGGGAACGTCAGCGGCAACGTAGTGGATGAGTGCGGAGGCTGGATAAACGGCCATAGAGGTTCCGATCACAATAAAGATATTTGCCCTGGAGGCAAATCTTGCCGCTTCACGGATCATAGGAACCGGCTCTCCAAACCAAACCACATAAGGCCGCAATTGCGAACCTTTTTCACAAAGATCGCCTAACCTAATGGGCTTATCGCCGATATCACAAATCAAATCCGGGTCCACGGTGCTGGCAGCCTTTCGCAGTTCACCGTGTAAATGCAACACACGCGCAGAACCAGCCCGTTCATGCAGATCATCTATATTTTGAGTGATGATCTGGACTTCATATTTCTGCTCCAGCTTCATCAGAGCCAGATGTCCGGCATTAGGGCTTACTTCAAAAAGTTGTTTCCTGCGTTGATTGTAAAATTCCAGCACCAATTCCGGGTTTCGTGCCCAGGCTTCCGGTGTGGCAAGGTCCTCCATCCGGTGTGTCTGCCACAAACCGTTGTGGTCCCGAAAAGTACTGATGCCGCTTTCGGCACTCATACCTGCACCCGTAAGTATGACAACACGCTTCATCCGGAAAGGGTTTAAAAATCGACGGGTTGATTAAAACTTCTAATACAAAGTTAAGTAAAACAAAAAGGCGGTCTGCAAGTAGACCGCCCTTTGTTTAAATTCGGGATAAAAATTAATTCAACTTCATGTTGTCGTAAACAGCCATAACTTCTCTCACGTGTCCTGCAGAAGCTTCCAGAAGGGCCATCTCATCGGCATTCAGGTTAATTTCGATCACTTTTTCAATACCATTGCGGCCAAGTTTAACAGGAGCGCCCATGTAAACGTCCTTCAAACCCCACTGTCCGTCCAGACGTACACAGCATGGGAAGACATGGTTCTGGTTCTGCACCACGGATTCAACCATCTGAGCTGCAGCGGCACCCGGAGCATACCATGCGGAAGTTCCCAGCAGATTCACGATTTCTCCACCACCTTTCTTGGTACGGGTCACAATGGCATCGAGTTTTTCTTTTGAGATCAGATCGGTTACTGGAATTCCGGAAACCGTGGTATAACGCGGCAACGGAACCATGGTATCGCCATGTCCGCCCATGAGCAGTGCCTGAATATCCATCGGAGAAACGTTCAACTCATCAGCAATAAAAGCACGGTAGCGGGCCGTATCCAGAACACCGGCCTGGCCGAATACTTTGCTTGCCGGTTTGCCGGAAGCCATATGAGCTGCATAGGTCATCACATCCAGCGGATTGGAAACAATGATGATGATGGCATCGGGAGAAGCAGCCATAATATTGTCGGTAACTGATTTTACGATTTTTGCATTGGTGGAAATCAAATCGTCGCGTGACATGCCGGGTTTTCTGGGTAAACCCGAAGTGATGACAACTACGTCTGAGCCTTCGGTTTTTGAATAGTCGTTGGTATATCCTTTTACGCGCGTATCAAAATAGTTGACGGCAGCACTTTCCCAGATATCAAGGGCTTTACCTTCAGCAAGGCCTTCCTTAATGTCAATCAGGACCACTTCATTGAGGAAGTTTTTCTGTGCTAAAACATCAGCGCAGGTGGCGCCTACACTACCTGCTCCGACTACTGTTACTTTTTTCATGATTTTATATTTTTTTAAAGGTTAATCTCAGACTCAAAAATACAAATAAAAGCCTTATTTTACTTATTAAAAAATCATAATTCCTTGTTTATGAGTAAATTTAAACGGGGTCTAAATTGAAGCGCAAAATTCACAACCTTTTAAAGGTTCATAATAAAACACTTAGAATGGAATCATGGGGAAGCAAAATCACTACAAAAAAGCAGCAACGACTTTTTTACAGCATGGGCTGTTCTTTATCAAACGGGTTAAAACAGATAAAAACAACTCTGTATTCTGCTATTAGCAGGCCTTTTTTCATCAAAAATTAATGATCCGGCTCTAACTTTCCAGTAGTTTCTTGATGGCTTGGAGGTTTTTGTCGTTGACAATATTTTTCCCCTGGGGGGTAACCAAATAATCGATAAGATCCTGAAATTGTTCCACTACTTTCTTGCGCACCATCTTCATCGTGGAATTCAGCATACGATTTTCCTCTGTCAACGGTTCATCCATCACTCCTACGGCAGCAGGGAGCCACCTCCCGGGAAACATATTTTCATACTTTCCTCCGGGAAGATACTCGTCAATATCGCTCAGGATGAGTTTCAAAGCTTCTTTCCTGCCTTCTTCGGTTTTATAATCCAAACCTTTTTCCTTCACCGCGACTTTCAATGCGGAAACACTGGGATAAACCAGACCGGCAGTATACGCATTCTGATTGTTGTAAAGCATGCACTGATCGATGAATCTCGACTGTTCGATCATGGCTTCTTCAATGCCTTCGGGACTGTACTTTTCACCGTCATTGCCGATAAGCAGACTTTTGAAACGACCGAGCACATACAGATAGCCGTCGCTGTCCAAATACCCCAGGTCGCCGGTGTGCAACCATCCGTCACGCAGCGATTCTGCCGTGGCCGCATCATTTTTCCAGTAGCCTTTCATCACATTTTCACCCTGGATAATGATTTCACCCTTTTCGCCCACAGGCAGGCTTTCGCCCTTATCATCACAGATCTTAAGCTCGATATTCCTGACCAGAAATCCGGAAGAGCCCAGTTTATGATGCAACGGAGCATTGGATGAGATCACCGGAGCGGCTTCCGACAGGCCGTATCCCTGATAAACCGGAATGCCAATGGCATAGAAAAAGCGCTGCAGTTCAATATCCAGCAAGGCACCGCCCCCGATGAAAAACTCCAGGTTGCCCCCGAAATTTTCCCGGATCTTGCTGAAAAGTATCTTATCATAAAATCTTACCAAAGGTTTTAAAAACCTTCGGTTTCCCATACCTTTATCAAAGCCCAGGCCGTTATACTTATACGCAATTTTCAACGCATGCTGGAACAGGCCGTTGGCAACAGGTCCCTTGGCCTTGATTCCGGCCTCGATGTTTTTACGGAAATTCTTCGACAACGCCGGCACACTGAGGATAAAAGTGGGTTTGGATTCTTTGATATTTTGTGGAATATTCCGTAGGGTTTCCATGGGTGTTTTCCCCAGTTCCACAACGGCGAGACTGGCGCCCTGCTTGATAAGGGTATACAATCCGACCGTATGCGCAAAGGAATGATCCCAGGGCAGGATCAACAGCGTTACAAAATCTTCAGTTACATCCATCAGGGTATTGGCCTGTTCCACATTGGCGGTATAATTACGATGCGTCAGCATAATTCCTTTCGGATCGGCCGTGGTGCCGGAAGTGTAACTGATGTTTGCCAAATCATGCGGAGTTACTGATTTCCATCGCTTTTCCAACTCAGGTCTTAGATCATCCAGAGCATCTTTCCCTTCATCAAAGACTTTCGCATAAGCCAGCTCCATTTTTTCATCGTGAAGCCCGGCTTCACCGATCACGATCACAGCAGCGACTTTCGGGATGTCTTTCCGGATGGCTCTGACCTTATCCAATTGCTGATTGCTGGCAATTACAAGCTTACATTCCGAATGTTTAATCCGAAACGAAAGCTCCGAAGGTTCATTGATCTTTACAGACAGCGGGACATTGACTGCACCTATGTATAAAATGGCCAGTTCCGAGATCAGCCATTCGCTTCTTCCTTCCGACAATAATGCCACCCTGTCGCCTTTTTGAATCCCCATTTTCATGAGGGCTGCCGCCAGGTTATAAACCCGCTCTCTTATCTCCGCAAAAGTGATCTTTTGGTATTTGCCATCCATTTTTTCCCATACCAGGGCATTGTCATGAAATTTGGCAACACTTCCTTCAAACAGTTCGGGAATTGTTTTCATAGTTTATAAATTGATAAGTTTCGATTGTCTTTATTGGGTACAAAAAGCAAATATAAGAAAATGTATTTTCGACACACCTACCGATCGTTAGGGGTTCTGTGAAATTATTTTCCAGGAACCAATCCCCACAAATCGCGGAAAATGCTTCAACCCCGGATTTTCTTCAATTCATAAGAATGTTTAAAACTGTTCAGGGGCAGAAGAAATTTCTGTTGCCTTCCCTTATCTTTGTAGGAAATAAAGTAACTTTAAAAGTTAAAATTATCGTCATGGAACGATCCTACGCCATCTATTGTGAGAACACGAAGACTGAGCGGCAAATACCTTTCGGAACTTCGCTGGCAGAAATTGCCGAAATAATGAAAGTAGATACGGGCTATCCCATCCTGGGCGCCATTGTAAACAATGCGCTGAAAGAACTCAGCTATATGATCTACAAACCCAAAACCGTTAAATTCATCGATTCCACCCATCCCGACGGAAGGCGTATGTATTTGCGTTCCTTGTCGTTTGTTTTGTTTAAAGCTGCCCGCGATCTATATCCTGATTATAAATTAAAAATTGAACATTCTGTTTCCAAAGGATGGTACTGTGAGCTGGAAAACATCATCAATGAATTGCCCCACGAAGAAGTCGTACTCAGGCTCAAAAAAAGAATGCTGGAAATTATTGATGAAAACCTTCCTTTCACGCGGGAAGAAATCCGGACGGAAAAGGCATTAACTATTTTTGAGAAATACGGACTCGAAGACAAATGCACGCTGATGCGCACCCGTAGGCAATTTTACAGTTCTGTTTATCAGCTGGATGGTGTGCTGAATTATTTTTACGGATACCTCATCCCATCCACCGGTCTTCTCAAAAACTTCGATCTGGTGAAATATTACAGAGGCATGCTGCTGGTATTACCCAAGCTTGAAAACCCCAATGAACTGGAAGAAATTGTAGTTCAAAAGAAACTTTTTGAAGTCTTTCAGGAGTCCAAGGAATGGAATAAAATTGTTGGGGTTCGTACTGTCGGAAGGCTCAATGAAATTACGCAACAGGGTAAGATTGGCGAAATCATCAAGATTTCGGAGGCTTTGCAGGAAAAGAAAACATCGCAAATTGCCGATTGCATCAACAAAAGGAAAGAAGAGGTGAAAGTAGTGTTGATCTCGGGGCCTTCCTCTTCGGGAAAAACGACCTTCGCTAAAAGGCTGGGCGTGCAATTGAGTGTCAATGGTTTTAAGCCGACGGTTATTTCCATGGACAACTATTTTGTAAACCGGGAATTTACACCACATGATGCAGAGGGAAATTATGATTTTGAAAGCCTATTGGCGCTGGATATTAAACTTTTTAACCAGAATCTTCTGGACCTGTTTGACGGCAAAGAGATAAAGCTTCCCAAATTCTCATTTTCAGAGGGGAAACGCTTTTACGACGGAACCACATTAAAACTTGCAAACAACGGGCTGGTTGTGGTGGAAGGAATCCACGCATTAAACCCCATGGTTACCGAATTTATTCCGCCAGAGCGAAAGTTTAAAGTTTATGTTTCTGCATTGACATCGGTATGTATTGATGCCACCAACCACATTCCCACAACCGACAACCGGCTGATCAGAAGGATGGTCCGGGACTACCGTTACCGGGGATATTCAGCGCAGGAAACTTTGCAGCGGTGGCCCAGCGTAAGGCAGGGAGAAGAAAAACATATTTTTCCTTATCAGGAAGAAGCCGACATCATGTTTAATACAGCCTTATTGTTTGAACTCGGCGTGCTGAAACCCTGGGCCGAACCCATATTGAAAGAGGTGCCGCCCATCGCTCCTGAATATCCCGAGGCCCTCAGGCTGCTGAAGTTTTTATCCTACATTGTGCCGATAGCCGAAAAGGAAATTCCACCGACTTCGATTTTGAGAGAATTTTTGGACGGAAGTAGTTTTGATTATTCCTGAT
>CAYWBO010000027.1:0-2877 GCA_964456625.1 uncultured Lentimicrobiaceae bacterium
CTGGAGCATGCCGAAGTCGTTGAGGCCATCCTGGCCGGCGACCTGCCGGATTTCACCGCGTTCGACGCAACCATTACCGGCGATTATGTAACACAACTTCAACAGGCCATCGACGCCGCAAAAGCCATCTCTCCGGATTATGTGGTGATCGACGAAATGGCCGAAGAGACCCAGAAAGTCGAAAAAGCCATGGACGACAGTTATGAAGACTACAAAACCCTGGCCTTTTTCGTGCGGAAAGCCTTTAAGGGCAATCCTGCCGTGCAAAACCAGTTCGGAAAGAACGACGTGCAGAAAGCCCGCAAAAGCCAGCCCCGGATGGTGGTGTTTATGGAATCGCTGGCCAAAACAGCGGAAAAGTACAGTGCGGAACTGGTGGCGGCAGGCTGTTCCCAGGCGCTGATCGACGGTTTGCCGGCCCGGGTGGTCGCCTTGCACGACAGCAACATCGTGCAGGAGAAATCCAAGAAAGACCGCGGACTGACCACCCAGGACCGGGTTCAGCTGCTGAACCAGGTGTACGAACTGCTGAAACCGATCCACGAAATTTCGACGATCATCTATGCCGACAATCCGCAGAAGCTGAAAAATTACCGGATGCCGCAGCCGCCCAAATATTCGGGCGACACGGCTGACGAAACCGCGGATGACGGCACAGAACCGCCCGCACCGGAAGAAGGTTAGGCCCTGATTACCGAAGAGACGCCATGCATGGCGTCTCTTCGGTCTTCCTAATGCGCACCTCAAACCCTGTCAGGGCTCTTAAAGCCCTGACAGGATTCTCAGAATAACAACCCAAAGGGCACCCCTGTTGTCGTATCGACCGCAGGGAGATATCCCCCGGGGAAGAACTTCTCGCCTCAGGGGATTTCTCTCCCGAACCATCGGGATCGAAATGACAGGTTATTATCCTCGCGGGCACGCCAGCCACGTTTATTATGAGATTGCTTCTTCTCCCGATGAATCGGGATCATCGCAATGACGACATCTTCTATAGAAGAAGATTTCTTCCGGAATATTTTAGACTTCTTCGGTAAAATAACTGATGGTTTGTGTAACGACTGTAAGCGCTGCCATTATCAGGGCGACGGTGGTATACCTGCAAATATAGAACAACCCCGATGCCGCCAGAAACATGAGTATTCTGAAAAAAACCTGGCACGGCATTTTTAAACGGTGTGACGATTTGGGCGCCCCCCAGTAACTCCATCCGGCAATCACAAATGCCGGAAAAAGAATTGCCAGTCCGATGCGCAACAACGCTGTGCTGCCTGTGCGATAGCCAAAAAGGGCAAATGCCACCAGCATGGCCAGTTCGAGGAAAAATACAAGAGGCATGTTGAGATATTTCAGCATAAGATCTAGCATGAATCTTGGACGAAGGTACTCTTTTCCGTTATCCGCTGTCACGATGGTCTCTGCATCTCAACCGTGCCATCCAGCTATATTTTCATTACTTTTGGCCCTGCCCGAATATTCAAATCATTCAATAACCGGACCATGCGTAACACCACCAAGCTGAAAATACTGCTTCAGAAATATACCGTCACCCTCAACCTCGATGTGGACGAGGTCTTTCACCTGCGCCTTACCGACAAAGACAAAGGCACGGTGAAGGATATCGAAGGGGCCTCCTACAGCATCGTGCTGACAAAAGCTTACAGCTATCTGCTCAAAGTGCTGAAGAAACCGATGGAGTTTGAATGATTCCTGATGAAAAAAGAAATTTTAAATTCTCCACTTTTTACTACTTTTAGCGCTTATTCGCTCGCTTAACCTGAAAACCCGATATTATGAAAAGAACGCTTCTGATCTTACTTTTTTCTTCGTTACTATACTCCTGCAAAACGGAAAACAAAAACCCCGGGACTACCCGGGAAGCGGCTGCCATAAAATCCCAGGTCTCACAAATCCTGGATCAGGTCGACAGCGCGTGCGAATCCTGCAATATCACGGACGCGATCCGGCCCTACTGGAACAATCCTGAGTTTTTTGCCGTGGAGAGCGGACAGGTGATGAATTACAACCAGTTGCTGAAATCCAGTACCGATTTCTTCGCCCGACTGGATTTTCAGAAGCTTACAAAGCAATCGGTAAACTATAAAATCATCAACAGAAAAGCCGTCATCGTTACCTCAGTTTACTGCGATACCCTGAAAATGAAAAACGGGCCGCTGCTTAAAGTAGAACCCTACACGGCCATCAGTCTTTTCGAAAAAATTAACGGGGTCTGGAAAATCACTTTTTATTCCAGTTCGGCTACGGCCCCGGTTACTGTGACAGCCCGCCGTTAATTTCTGCCCTTAACAAATCCTGATGTTTCATTTCGATGCGATGTGGCGTTTCCCGTTTCGCGCGAGCGCAAAGAAAATAAGAAAACTCCTCACAAGCATCGGTTTTATAACTGCCCGAAAAACTTTTATAAAGCTTCTTTCAGCCCTTCGATCAGCTGATCGATTTCCTGCATCGAAGTATAATGGATGAACGAAATCCGCAACACGCCCGGATCTGTCGGAATGTTCATGTCCATCAGGGGGCGGACGGCATAAAAGTTCCCCATCCCCAGCATCAGTTTGTGTTTTGTTAAAACGGCATACACTTCTTCAATGCGCTTGTTTTTCGGAATGATGGAAACAATGGGAGCCCGGTTTTCTACCCGGTTGGGACCTACGATCCGCACATCATCGTGCGATCTCAGAAAGTCCAGCAGCCGTTCCAGGAGTTCTTTTTCATGTTGGTGAAATAGCCCGTTGAGGGCTTTATTTTTTTGCGCCGGTGCGGCCTTGTCTTTAAAATGATGTTCGTACAGCGCATCAAAATAATCCAGGATTCCGCTGGCGGCAGCGATCTGCGCGTGATCGGGGCCGGCAGGCGTCA
>CAYWBO010000027.1:2977-12461 GCA_964456625.1 uncultured Lentimicrobiaceae bacterium
ACGATGATCTCATCGCCGTCGTTCCACATGGGGCGCAGGGCATTCGCCAGCACATATACGTTTTGTGTCGTGGAGGGACCGAAATGAATTTCCGTGGCATCCACGTTCAGGTATTCGGCCATGCGTTTGTAGGAAGCGTCCATCAGTTCTCCCGCCTTGGCGGAAGCCGGATAAGGATAGTAGGGTTGTACTTTGTTTTTTGAGTAGAAATCAGTGAGCCGGTTCACGACCTGCCGGCAAGGATAGGAACCTCCGGCATTTTCAAAAAAGGCCCAGCCTTGCAGGGTGGGTTCCGTAAAAGCCGGAAATTGGGAACGTACAAAAGCTAAATCAAGTTTCATAGGTTTATTTTTAATCAAGAAGTTTCCGAAAGGCGCTTCCCAGATATTGAATGATGTCTCCTGCAATCAGGGAAGGTTCGCTGAGTTTTTTAGCAGCGATATCGCCTGCCAGCCCATGCAGGAATACACCCAGCAGTGCGGCGTGTACGGGAGAATAATTCTGTGCCAGCAGTCCTGTGATGATGCCGGTGAGCACGTCACCGCTGCCGGCGGTGGCCATGCCGGGATTGCCGGTGGAATTAAAATAACAACGACCGTCGGGCAGGCAGATACTGGTGTGGGCGCCTTTCAGCACCAGGATCACCTGGAATTTTTTGGAGAAGCTCCTGGCCAGCTCCATTTTTTCAAAATCGTCTTTCCAGGTTCCGGCTAACCGTTCAAATTCTTTGGGATGTGGTGTCAGGATGCTGTTGGGAGGCAAAAAGGAAAGCCACGTTTTGTTCTCGGCCAGGATGCCCAGCGCATCGGCGTCGATGACCATCGGACGCCGGTATGCCTGGATCAGCAGTTTCATGGCTGTCTGCGACTGGCTTTCTTTCCCCAGACCGGGCCCGATGCCGATGACATTGTAGGCCCCCAGATCGGGAACTTCCGAAAAATGGTAATCATTGCGGTCGATGCTGATCATGGCTTCCGGCAAGGCCGTTTGCAGAATCGGATAACCTACCTTGGGAACATGGACATGCAACAACCCGGTCCCCGAACGCAGACAGGCATGCGCCGCCAGAATGGCGGCCCCCATCTTCCCATAACCTCCTGCAACCAACAGGGCATGTCCGTACGTGCCTTTGTGTGAGAATTTGGGCCGTAGTTTTAACAATGGCGCCATATCCTGCTTCAGCAGAAAGAAATTATCCACTTGCACTTCTTCAATGAAATCGGGATGTAATCCGATGTCAAGCACGTGCCAGGTACCAACATAAGGATCGTTTTCCGGCATCAGGAAAGCATATTTCGGAAACTGGAAGGTCAGTGTGTAATCGGCCTGGAAGATGCTGTCGCGACGCTCGCGGCTGGTCTGATCGGCAAAAAGCCCGGATGGGATGTCAATGGCGATCTTCACGGCAGTCGACTGGTTCATAAGCTGAATGACTCTTGCCGTCAGGCCTTCCAACGGCCGCGTCAGCCCGGAGCCAAACAAGGCATCCACAATAATATCCTCTTCGTCAATCTCAGGGTAGTCTTCTTCCATTTCAAGATCATACAAAGTTTCGTGGGCCATTTCCAGATACCGGTTGTAATTTTCTGCAAAACTGGCGGAGTATTTCTTGGAATAGCGCACCACATAGACAAAAACCTCATAATCGGCTTCCGTCAGCATTCTTGCCAGCGCCATACCGTCCCCGCCGTTGTTTCCCAGTCCGGCAAATACAAAAATCCGTTGCGAAGTGTCTGCCTCTTTTTTGATCCATTTAAACAGTTTCCGGGCAGCACGTTCCATTAAGTCAATGTCTGCAACAGGCTCATGTTCTATGGTGTAAGCATCTGCTTCCCTGATTTTGTCTATGGGCAATATTTTCATGGCTGAAGATTTTACGGGACCATCCCTTCTCGGTTTATCGTTCCATTCGTTTTTCAGTTCAAATTTAAAGATTATCTCATGAAATCGGTTTTCTAACCGACAAATATTCGCAGGTGGTTTATGCATAAACCTGGACGGATTGGCTACCTTTGCACGGATTTACGAAAATCGGGTGTCCCCGTTATAAATCGAAAATCTTGTTTCAATACAGGCAGTACCATGAATTTTCTCTCGGTAGACAAGCTTTCAAAGAGTTACGCGGATAAGGAGCTTTTCCGTCAGATCAATTTCGGATTGGATAAGTCTGATAAAATGGCACTGGTGGCAGACAATGGTACCGGGAAGTCCACATTGCTGAAGATCCTGGCGGGAAAAGAGCTGGCCGATGAAGGGACCTTTACTTTCCGCGATGGACTTCGGTTGGGCTATCTGGAACAGCATCCGGTTTATGAAGCCGGCATGAGTATCAAAGAACTGATCCAAACCCACGAAACCGACATCAGGAAACTCATCCTGCAGTATGAAGAAGCCTTGAAACTACAGGCGAAAGAAGATTCGTCCGAAAACCGGCAACATCTGGACCGGCTGACCAATGAAATGGACAAATACCATGCCTGGGATTACGATCGCCGTCTTACCGAAATGCTGACGCTCTTTGGGATCAGGGATCTGACAAAGAAGACGGAAGCACTCTCGGGAGGTCAGAACAAGCGGCTGGCACTGGCACTCGCGTTGTTGGATGAACCCGATCTGCTGCTGCTGGACGAGCCCACCAACCACCTGGATATAGAGATGATCGAATGGTTGGAGAAATACCTGGGAACCTCTTCCATTACCTTGTTGATGGTGACCCACGACCGTTATTTTCTGGACCGTGTCTGCGATCATATCCTGGAACTGACGGATGGAGAGATTTTCACACATCAGGGTGATTATGAATATTTTCTTGAGAAAAAAGCGGAACGTGTGGAAGCACAGCAGGTAGAGATCGATAAAGCAGGACGGTTGATGAAAAAGGAACTGGAATGGCTGCGCAGAATGCCGAAAGCCCGGACGCATAAATCGAAATCCCGCATCGACGCGTTTTATGAAACCAGGGAAAAAGCGTTGAGCGGAAAAGAAAGCCAGGAGCTGAAGCTGGGAACCAGGACAAACCGTCTGGGTGGGAAAATCGTGGAACTGAAACAGGTTACAAAGGCCTTCGGCCCGCTGAAGATCGTGGAGGATTTCAGCTACATCTTCAAAAAGGGCGAACGCATCGGTATTGTCGGGAAGAACGGTTCCGGAAAAACCACGTTTGTGAACATGCTTACCGGTTTGGTGCAGCCCGACAAAGGAAACATTGAAACCGGTGAAACGGTTGTTACGGCTTACTACAAACAAGAAGGACTTCAGGCATCTCCTGACAAAACTGTGCTGGAAGTCGTCAAAGATATTGCCGAGGTAATCCTGCTGGACAAAGGAAAAAGCATGACGGCATCACAGTTCCTGAACTATTTTCTCTTCCCGCCCAAAATGCAGCAAACGCCGGTGGCTAAGCTCAGCGGAGGAGAGCTGCGACGACTTTACCTGCTGACGGTGCTGATTAAAAACCCCAACTTCCTGATCCTCGATGAGCCTACCAACGATCTGGACATCGCTACGCTGAACAAACTGGAGGAATTCCTGTCGGATTATAAAGGCTGCCTGATTTTGATTTCCCACGACCGTTACCTGCTCGACCGCTTGACAGACCATCTGTTTGTGTTCGAAGGCAACGGAAGCATCCGCGATTATTATGGTTCTTATGAGGCTTATCGCCAGATGAAAGAACAGGAAGAAAAAGAAGAAAAGAAAATAAAATCGCAGGAAAAGGCCCCCAAACAGAAACCAGCAGGCAATCAGAAAATAAAACTGTCCTTCAACGAGAAAAGGGAGTACGAGGCATTGGAAAAAGAGATCGAACAGCTTGAAGAGGAAAAAAGAGACTGCGAACAAGTGCTGAACTCTGGCATTACTGACTATGAGAAATTAGAAAAGACTTCATCACGCGTAGGAGAAATTATACAGCTATTGGACGAGAAAACCCTGCGCTGGCTTGAATTAGATGAAAAGAATACGGAATAGGACACTGATTAGACTGATATGACTGATTTGTTATGATCTTAATTGATCATAAAAATCATAAAGATCATGTCCTATTGATAGTATTTCAATGGTTTTTGTAATCATTCGTCAACACACGTCTCTTGTGTTGTGGAATCTTGCCGAAATTTAACAGCAGGCCCACTTCTATGTCCGTTGCCCGCAAATAGTTTACGAGTTGGGCTTCATGTTCAGGAGCTATCCCTTCAGCTGCTTTTAATTCAATAATGATTTTGTCCTCAACGATGATGTCAGCAAAATAATCACCCACTTTTTGCTCTTCATAAAACACATCGATATGTTTTTGTTGTGAGCATTGGAGATGGTTTTTTCCAAGCTCAATGATCAATGCATTTTCATAGACTTTTTCCAGAAATCCAAACCCTAATGTGTTGTAAACATTGTAAAATGCCTGAATAATTCTCGCTGAAAGCTGGGAATGAAGATAGTTGTTGGTTTTCATGATACAGTTGGTTTAAAATGAAAAGGGACTTTAAAGTTATTAAAAACCAAGAGAGTATCCAAATTGTACACTGATTTAACTGATAAGACTGATCTTTTATGATCTTAACGAATCATAAAAATCATAACGATCAGTGTACTATTTCTTAGGATAATTGATGATATCCCGAATATCATTGTACAGCGGTTTCAGGCGTTTGTACATTTTGCTGTAAACCTGGTTGTAAAGCTGCCGGTAAACTTTTACGTTTTCGGGGATGGGCTGATAGGTTTCACCGATACGGCACATTTTTGCGATGGCGGTCTCAAAGTCCTTGTAGAATCCCAGCCCCACGGCCGCATTGATGGCGGCTCCCAGTGCCGAAGTTTCGTAAGTATGCGGTTTTTCCACCGGCAGGTTGAAGATATCGGCGGTAAGTTGCAAAGCGTTTTTGCTTTGGGAACCTCCACCCGAAACCCGGATCTTCTCCACGTTTACCCCGGTGGTTTTTTGAGTACGCAGCATCCCTTCCTTCAGTGCATAGGCGATGCCTTCCAGAATGGAACGGTATAAATGTGCGCGGGTGTGCACATCTCCGAAGCCGATGACGGCACCCTTGGCTTCAATGCCCGGCTGCCGGATTCCCGGTGTCCAGTAAGGCTGCAAGGTCAGGCCCATGGATCCCGGCGGGACGTCATCGATCATTTTGTCAAACAACTCTTCAGGTGCTTTTTTCAGCCTTTTGGCTTCTTCCACTTCGCGATATCCGAATTCGTTCTTGAACCATTTGATCATCCAGAATCCGCGGTATATCATCACTTCCGTATTGAAATAATGTGGGATGGCACTCGGATAAGAGGGAAACATCTTCACCACTTCCAGATATTTAGAGTTCACGGTCTGTACGGTGGCCGTCGTCCCGTAACTCAGGCAGGCGATCTCGGGTGAGATCACCCCTGATCCCAGCACTTCGCAGGCTTTGTCCGCTGCAGCGGCGATAATCGTCAATCCTTCGGGAATCCCCGTCTGACGTGATGCTTCCGCTGTGATGTTCCCGATTTTCTCGGAAGGGTATACCAGGTCCGCCAGCTTTTCCCTTTCGATGGGAAACATTTTGTAGTTGATGGCAGAGGTTCTGGAATACTCATGCTTCTTGTAGTTGAAAGGGATGTATCCCACGGTGCAGCCAATGGAATCCTTAAATGCTCCGGATAACCGGGAAATCAGGAAGCCGGATAACATGAGATATTTATCTGTTTTTTCCCAGACTTCCGGTTGGTTTTGCCGGATCCAGTTGGATTCACCTTCTTCGATGGCATAGGCCACAGAGTCATAGACCCCGGCGATCTGGAGCCCGGTTTTGACAATGCCTGCGGGCCATGTGCCGACTTTCGCTTTTCGCTGATCGAGCCAGATAATGGCCGGCCGCAGCGGTTTTCCTTCCTTATCAAGGTTGACCACCGTTCCTCTCTGACTGGTGAAGCTCATGCCGGCAAGCTGTTTCACATCCAGACTTGAATTTTTGAACAGCAGCCGGGTAGTTTCACACAGTTGCTCCCAGAAATATTCCGCATCCTGTTCCGCATAACCCGGCTGATCGGAATAATAAGCTTCGATATGTGTCTGTTCGATCTCGCGAATGTTTCCGCCCAGATCGATAAAAGATGCCCGGATGGATTGGGTTCCAACGTCTATGACAAGAATGAATTTACCTGAGAAAGCTGACTGTTCCATGGATGTTTTAATAAATCAGTTCAAATCTAATAAAATTCAAAAGCAGGTCATGAAGCCCGCACGATTATTCATTGGTATCTTCCCCGAAGATACTGCCCGGGTTTAAGATTCCTCCGGGGTCCAGAAAATCTTTGGAAGCTTTCATCAGGCCCATTGCGGTTTTGCCCATTTCATCTTCCATCCACGGCGCCAGTGCCCTGCCGATGCCATGGTGGTGCGACAGCGAACCGCCGTTTTGATGGATGGTGTCAATCAGCCCCTTGTGGTAGGCTGCATAATCTTCGAGCTCAACGCCCTTTTTCATAGGACTCAAAAATGTGAAATACAAGTTGGCACCATTTTCATAAACATGCGAAATATGCGCCATGACATGAGTCTTTTCCCGTGATTCCAGATAATCCCTGACGGCTTTCCATAATGTAAGCAGTTTGTCCCAGGGCACTGCCGTTTCCACCGTGTCGGTCATGATGCCGATATCCATCAGCGGGTCGCGCATGTATGCACTGCTGTAACGCTGCTTCAGCCAGTCTTTGGCCGGCTTGCCGCCGGAATGAAAGCCCCCGTGCGACTTGGCCATTTTTTTTATTTTCTTCTTTGCCAGCACCGTATAGTCCTTATCGCCCTCAACGGTAGCAAACATCAGGCACCGTTTGCCAGGCGCATAGCCGAAAGAACGCAAGAGTTTATCGGAAAAGCTGTTGTCAAATTCTTTGATCTTAAAGGCGGTGGCCGTTTCCACGGGATCTGAGATACGGAACAGGGCAGGGGCTCCGATGCCTGCCTGCATGATCTTTCGCATGCAGGCGGTCGCCGATTCGAAATCTTTGAAAACAAAGGAAGTATACGCTGTATTCTGAGGCCTGTATTTTCTGACTTTGAGTGTGATCTCAGTGATGATCCCCAGGCTGCCTTCCGAGCCGATAAAGGTTTTGGTCAGATCCCAGCCTTCGGCGCTGGCCGGATAATCTTTGGTCTCGATGATACCCGCGGGGGTGATTACTTTCAGTGCCAGTACGATGTTTTCTATTTTCCCGTAATAGGTGGATTCCTGACCTGCACCACGCGCCGCCACCCAGCCTCCGACGGTAGAATATTCAAAAGATTGCGGAAAATGACCGCAGGTGTATCCGTGAGTGTTGAGAAATTTCTCCAGCACCGGCCCGTAAACGCCCGGTTGTATCCTCACTGTTTGATTGACTTCGTTGATGTCGGAGATATTGTCGAAATGCCGCGTCAGATCCAGGCTGATGCCGCCCCTGGGTGTTTCCAGGCCACGCGTCACCGACGACCGGCCGCCCATGGGCGTTACCGCAATATTTTCCCGGCCGCAAAGCTGGAGAATTTCTGCTATTTCGTCATCGCTGCGGGGATAGATCACCAGGTCCGGAGGCGTCCTGATCAAACCTTTTCGCAACATCACTAATTCTGAAAAAAAGTAGCCCATGGCGTGGGAAGCTCTGACGTAATCGCTGGTTTCCACATTTTCTGTTCCACAGATGGCGATGAATTGCTGAATCATGTTTCCCGGAAGGGCGCACGCCTTTTCAAGTGTCACCTCCTGATCACCATATAAATAATGTTGCTGAAAATCCTCATCCGTGTATCCGAATTTCTCTTTGATGAGCTCGATGACGCCCTTTTCAAGCTTTTCATCGTGTTTATCTCCCCAGACAAAAATGGACCGATAGGTGTTTTTCATGACATCTATTTTTAATCGGGCAACCGGAACCGAGCTTCCGCCTTTTGAATTTCCGAGTCCAGCATTGCTTTGTCCCAGTTCAGCAATTTCCCTGCAAGGGCAGCCACTTTTTGCAACACTTCCTTGCCGGGATGTCCCAGGCCACCGATTCCCGTCCTCCGGAACAAAATATCTGATAAATATAAGGCAGATTCCCTTTCGATGGCATAAGCCACTTCGGCTAATATTTCCCCGTCCTCATTCAGCACTTCTGCCAGCTCAGGATGTTCACGGGCCATCTGAAATAATGAGTAGGATTCGGTTCCGAAATTCTTTCCAAGGAACGATATGGTTTTGGGAGTGAAATCCGGATAGTCATTTTGCAATTTTTCAAGAAATAAATCCATATCAGGGATCTCGCTGCCCACAAGAAATTCAGCTTGCGAAACGGATTCCGGAAGTTCTTTATTCAGTTTTTGCAGAACGAGTTCCATGACGTTTTCAGCCAGTTGACGGCTTGTTGTGTATTTTCCTCCTTCCACGGTAATCATCCCGTCAAGGCCCTCGTCTGTATTGTCATAAATTTCATATTTCCGGGAAGACTCGTAAGAATTCTCCGATGCTGTGTCTGCCAACGGCCGCAACCCGCCATAGTAAAACAAAACGTCCTCATATTTGAGGTTAACAGCATAATTCTCGTTCACATCCTTCAGGAGCTCCAGAATGCTTTCTTTGGTAACGTGGTAATCCTCAGGATTGCCCAGGAATTCCTTGTCCGTGGTGCCGATAAGTGAATGGTTGCGCCAGGGGATCACCATGATGTGGCGTTCGTTGGCGGTAACCTGCGAAACCGCATGCACGGATGTCAGTTTTCGCGTGATAATATGGATGCCTTCCGAACGCCGGATGCTATGCTGTGTTTTTTTTCCGGCGGCAGTTTGTATGGTCTGATCTGCCCAGGGCCCTGTACAATTGACAACCAGTGGTGCAGAGAAATGGGAGATTGTCCCCGTAATCAGATCCTTAACTGTCACACCCTGTATCTTCCCGCCTTTCTTCAAAAACCCTGTTACCGTTGCGTAATTGGAAAGTTTTGCGCCCTGGTTTTCCGCCGATTTTAAAAACGAAAGTGTCAGCCTTTCGGGGAAAATATTCTGGTAGTCGTAAAATACCAGGGCCCCCGAGAGGTCTTTTGTCGGGACAATATTTTCCATATTTCGTGTTTCTTCCAGTGACAGGGAACGGAAATTCGGGATTTTTTTGGACGGGTCGTTGGTTTGTTTTTTGTCAAACGCAAGGATATCATACATCAGCAGGCCCATCCCTAGAATTATTTTCCCGGTTTTTCCCGATTTGTAGGTCGGAATCATAAACGGAACGGGATAGATGAAGTTGGGAGCGATGTTGCTCAGCGTTTTTCGCTCTTTCAATGATTCACGCACCAGACTGAGTTCCATGTTTTTCAGATAACGGAGCCCCCCGTGAATGAGTTTGGATGTGGCGGATGAAGTGGCGGCACCGTAATCACCTTTTTCAAACAAAGCTACCTTTAATCCCCGGCTGGAGGCTTCATAGGCAAGTGCCGCCCCCGTGATGCCTCCCCCCACCACGATCATATCGAAATTTCCTTCCTGATGTGTCCC
>CAYWBO010000027.1:12561-21349 GCA_964456625.1 uncultured Lentimicrobiaceae bacterium
TCTTCACTAAACTGGATGCTTTTCCTCAGGCGGCTCAGCGATTGGGAGGTGATACCCAGATAGGAAGCGATATACTGAAGCGGAACGTGCAGGAAGATGTCCGGGAATTTACTCATCATTTCTTTGTAGCGCATTTCGGCACTTTTCGTGATGAAAGAATAAATGCGGTTCTGTGTCTCGACGAACATCTCTTCAATGACACGACGTCCGACTTTCTGCCAACTGTTATAATGATTGTAAAGATCTTCCAGATCATCACGGTAGATGATAAATAGTTTGCAATCTGTAATGGCCTGGATGATCTCGAACGAAGGTTTGCGTGAGACAAAGCTGGGAAGAGCGGTCACAAAGCTGTGCAGTGGCGAGATGTCGCGTGTGATTTCTGTGCCGTCATGGTTGTAAAAAACCCGGAGATAGCCTTCTTCAGTAAAGGAAATGTATTTGGCTACTTCTCCTTCCCGGACAAAAAAACCATTCTTTTTAAGATATTGTGTCTTGATCAGTGGCACTGCGGCAGTCCATTCCTCTTCGCTCAGTGTAACAAAGCGGGAAACAAACTTCCGTACTTCTGTATATGTCTCCAAAATCGGTTGAAAAGGTTCGTTCAGGTGAAACAAATATAGTGATTCTGAGTGGAAAAGTAAACAAAAATTAATCCCCGCCTTTTCGCCTGCCGCGAAAAATGATTTACTTTGTAAAAAATTAAGACTTATGATGCCCGGAAAATGCTAAGGGCCAAAATTTTGAAACGATGATAAAAACGATAGGTTTAGTTGCTCACGATAACCGGAAACAGGATTTGATCGAGTGGGTGGAATATAATTACAAGCGACTGAAGAACAAACAACTGGTATGTACGGGAACCACCGGGAGGCTGGTGCGGGAAGCACTGGAAAGGAAGCTGGGACCGGAAGAATTCCTTGAAAAAATGACCATTCTGAAGTCAGGTCCTTTGGGTGGGGATCAGCAACTCGGTGCCATGATTGCCGAAGGCAAGATAGATATGCTGATCTTTTTGTGGGATCCCATGCAGCCTCAACCGCATGATGTGGATGTGAAAGCGTTGTCACGTATCGCTGTGATGTACAACGTCCCTACGGCCGACAATCGTTCCACGGCAGATTTTCTGATTACGTCAAGCCTTTACAGGTCTGATTATAAACCATTATTAAAAGATTATACTTCTTACATTAAAAGGGAGATCTGATGAAAGATTTCAAGTATTACATTAACATCGATGCGGAGCCGGAAGACGTTTATGCCTGCCTGACCAACCCGTTTACCATTGAGCTTTGGTCGGACATGCCGGCTAAAGTGGAAGCAGTTCCGGGAACGGAATTTGAAATACTGGATGGCGGTATCTCGGGAAAGATGCTTGAGTTGGAACCCGACAAAAAAGTGGTACAGCAGTGGTATTTCGGCGATCAGGAAGAACCTTCCATCGTCACCATCCTGATCCATCCTAATAAGGGGAAGGTGTCCGTAGAACTGCATCATACCAACATTCCCGATCCCGATTTTAAAGACATCACTGAAGGCTGGAAGAAATATTACCTGGGACGGATCAAAGAGTTTCTGGAGCTGGATTGAGTACCGTCATCACCGAAAATATTTTCGTGAACTGGCTGCAATATTTTTTAATTTTGCATTCCTAACTCATAATTTGAAAAGATGATCCAACGTAAGCAAACGTTTTTTTTGTTGGGTGCCCTGGTGGCTTCCATCCTGATGTTTTTCTTTCCGCTGGCCAGTTTCATCGGCGTGAAAGATTCCCTGATTCTAAATGTACAATCGGTGCACAGTCTGGTTCCCGACACGGTTTTTCCCAACAGCTTTGTCTTTGTGCTGCCCATCCTTTCCGCCAACGTTTTTGTGATCGTATTTTCGCTCATCAGTATCTTTCTGTTTAAAAACCGCAAAAGGCAGATGCATCTCATCCGGCTGAACATTCTGGTGGAAGTGCTGTTTGTCGCGATGTTTTTCTTTTACTTTGTGGGAAACCTGGAGAAACTCACTGGCGGAACGGCCAGTTACAAAGCCGGCATTTTTATGCCTATGATCGCTCTCATCTTCCTGGTGCTGGCGTATTTCGGTGTACTTCAGGATGAAAAACTGGTACGCAGTGCCGACCGCTTGCGCTAGGACGCTCAAATCTCTCTTTTCCGGTCTATTTCAAGAATTTCCAGATCTTCAATGCGGTCTTTGTTGATATTGAAACGCATCAGCGTGATCTTGGTATGAAATCCGGAACTCCCTGCAGCGCCCGGGTTCAGGTGCAGCAGCTTGTTCTTCTTGTCGTACATGGCTTTCAGGATATGTGAATGCCCCGAAATAAACAGTCCGGGTTGGAATTGCTGTATGAGTGTCCTGGCTTTGGGACTGTATCGTCCGGGATACCCGCCGATGTGGATCATCAGCACCAGCAGGTCTTCAATTTTAAAAAGCGCATATTCCGGAAAGTCTTTCCTGAGCGGCTGCCCGTCGATGTTTCCGTAGACGGCACGCAACGGTTTCATGGCCTCCAGCTTGTCGGCGACTTCATCTGAGCCGATGTCTCCTGCATGCCAAATCTCATCACATTCGGCGAAAAAAGTTTTGGCCCTTTCGGGGATGGAACCATGCGTGTCGGAAAGGAGGCCTATTTTCTTCATAAATAATAAGTATCAGATTGTTAGAATGTATAACCAATGCCTACCATCAGCAACTGTTTGAACTGTAACCGGGGTGCTTTGTGGCCCTCGTTGTTGGCGATGAGCACTTTGTCGTTGTAAAGCATCTGGGTGGAGATGTCTACATTCAGCCAGCTGTTGACTTTCATGCCCAGCAATACCTGCCAGTCCACATCGATATTTTGGGGATGATCGAGGTAGTCGGAGAAAAGAGACAGCTTACTGTTCAGGTTCACATTCTTGGCGATATCATAATTTAAGGTGGCATACAACCTGGCACCGAAAGCAAAATATGCTTTGCTGGCATGTTTGATAATGTTTCCGGCAGAGTCGGTTACGGCGGGTTTCAGACCAAAAGAGCCTTCATCTGCCAGCTGTTGGTTGTTCACATAAACCAGTCGCGGGGTCACCGGCGAAAAGTTGATCTCAAGGTGTTTATTGGGTTTGTACTGGATCCCGGGGCCCAGATCGACAGTGACAGGCGCCAGGAAATCCGAAATGGAAGTGCTGGAATCCACGGCGTAGTTATAACCCTTTGCAAACTGCGTCTGAAGACTTCCCAGCAGCGTAAACATCCACTGTTTTTGCCAGTGGATCTTGTAGATGGAATAGATCTGGATCTGGTCGTCGGTTTTCATGGGTTTTGAATTGCCGATCAGCGAATAGCCTAAAGCCAGATTAACGGTATTTGTCCACCCAATTTTACCTTTATGGTAATCGGCATGCATCATATATTTGCCGATAATCCCATAGGCATTTTCGCCGCCGGCGGCCCAGTTGGAGAAATAATTTTCATTGAAGTTCAAACTGGCTTTCCCTTTGATCTTCCAAAGTCTGGCGCTGTCCGTCCTGGTCTGGCATCGCAGTCCGAATGCGATTCCCAGAAGTATGAGGATAAGGAGTGACCTCTTTTTCATAATCGGATGATTTTGTATTTTGCAATTCGTAATTCAAAAATAAGCAAATTATTATCGGTAAACAGCACCCCGAACGCAGTAAAAAAACGCTATTTTTACTAAAAAATAAATTATGGAATTGCTCTACTCAATCATCGGCCTTCTTGTTGGGTTCGTTCTGGCTTTCTTATACTTTAAACAAAGAGAAAAAGCACTTTCTGCCCGGCAGCAATCGGAACGGGAAAAGGACACCGTGAGCGCCATGGAAAAAGCAGCCGCTTTTGAAAGCCAGATTGCCGTCCTGAACGAAAGAATCCAAAACATCACCACTGAAAAGGATAACCTGGAGAGAAAATGGGTGTCGTCGGAAGATGAAAATCAGAAACTTCAAAATCAAAACGCGACGTTGCAAACGGAAGCCCGGCATCTGGAAGAGAAGCTGGCGGAAGGCAGGAAGGATATGGAGCAGTTGCAGGAAAGGTTTAAAACGGAATTCCAGAATCTGGCCAACGCCATCCTGAAACAAAACACGAAAGAGTTTTCCGAATCGTCGCAGAAGCAGATGAGCGACATCCTCAACCCGCTGAAGGAAAAGATCGTCGATTTTGAGAAGAAAGTGGAAGAGACTTATCAGAAAGGGAAAATCGATCAGACAGTATTAAAGGAAGAATTGAAGCGGCTTCAGGAGCTGAATAAACAGTTAGGAGAAGAGGCCGGAAATCTTACGAAAGCCTTAAAATCCGACAGTAAAAAGCAGGGAAACTGGGGTGAAGTGGTGCTGGAACGCATCCTGGAACGCTCGGGGCTGATCAAGGATGAAGAGTACTTTTTGCAATATACAGCCGAAGGCGAAAACGGCAAGGTGTACCGCCCTGATGTGGTGATCAAGTTGCCGGAAGACAAGCACCTGGTCATTGATTCCAAAGTCTCGCTGACGGCATTCCAGGAATACATCGCCGCAGAAGAAGACAACAAAAAAGAGGCGGCTTTGAAACAGCACATCCTTTCCATAAAGAATCATATTAAAGAGCTGAAAGACAAGAATTATGATCAGTTAAAAGGGTTGAACACGCCCGATTTCGTGCTGATGTTCCTGCCGGTGGAACCAGCCTTTGCCGTAGCCGTTCAAACCGAACTGGATCTGTTCAACGACGCATTCGAAAAAGGCATCATCATCGTCAGCCCGACCACACTGCTGGCGACCTTGCGTACCGTGGCATCCATCTGGCGCCATGAGCGTCAAACGCAAAATGCACTGGAAATTGCCAGCCAGGGTGCCAGCCTTTATGATAAATTCGTGGGCTTCATGGAAGACCTCGAAAAGATTGGTAACAACCTGAACAAAGCACAGGAATCTTATAACGATGCCCAGAAGAAACTGGCTTCCGGACGCGGCAACCTGGTGCGTCAGGTCGAAAAATTAAAACAACTCGGCATCAAGACATCCAAAAGTATAGACCCCAAATATCTTGACAACTGATGCAGGAACAGGAAAGAGACACACAGGAAATGGTTTATGGTATCCGGCCGTTGATCGAAGCCATTCGTTCAGGAAAGGAAGTGGAGAAGGTTTTTCTTCAGAAAGGGGTGGGGAGCCCGGCACTGAAAGAGCTGCTGGCATTGTTGAAAGAACGGGAGATCCCGATTCAGACTGTCCCGCAGGAGAAGATGAACCGCCTGACGCGCAAGAACCATCAGGGGGTGGTGGCGTACATTGCGCCGGTGCAATTCCATAATATCGAACAGCTGCTGCCCACGCTTTACGAACAGGGAAAAGAGCCTTTTATTCTTGTGCTGGACCGCGTGACCGATGTGCGGAATTTCGGCGCCTTGTTGCGTACGGCCGAGAGCGCCGGCGTGGATGCCGTGCTGATGCCTTCCAAAGGTTCTGCCCAGTTGAATTCCGGAACCATCAAGTCCTCTGCAGGCGCCATTTTTAAAGTGCCCATCTGCCGCGAACACAACCTGAAAGACGCCCTGATATTTCTGAAAAACAGCGGGCTTAAGCTGGTGGCGGTAACCGAGAAAGCCGAAAACCTGTACTTCCATGAAGACCTTTCCGGGCCGCTGGCGCTGATTATGGGCTCCGAAGGCGAAGGTATTTCCGAGGCATACCTCAAGCTGGCCGATGTGAAAGCAAAGATCCCCATGTTCGGCGAAATCGAATCACTCAACGTTTCCGTAGCAGCCGGAGTGCTGATCTATGAAGTTGTAAGGCAGCGCATGAAATCATAAGAAAAGCCGGAAGTCAGAATACTGAAGGTTTTGAAGGAACCAGTATAAAATATCCCCATCTTCTAAACATCTTCGATTGAAATTATTTAAGTACCTGATTAATAAAATAATGGTTTTTAAAGAATCGAAGAAGGTACGGAGATAGTTAGTAGAAAGTATATTTTCTTGAATAATACGGTTTTTTTCGGATTTCCATGCTCATCCTGACTGCAAGTCTCAACGAAAACTTCTGATTAAAACTAGTTATCTTATGCTGGGATTTTTGTTAACCTCATAATTATTTTTCAACACCAAAAGCACCCCGTTTTCTGCGGGTATGAGTGTCAAATGTTGAAAACTTTGACAAAAAATAAGTGCTTTCGGATGTTTACCGAGCTCATCTTTAGGCACAAAAAAACTCCGGCTCGTATGAACCGGAGTTTTTATTTCTAATCTCTTAAGATTAACGTCTTTTTTCTTTGATTCTGGCTTTTTTACCACGAAGATTCCTGAAGTAAAAAATTCTTGCTCTGCGAACCACACCCACTTTGTTTAGTTCAATTTCTTCGATGAAAGGTGATGAAACAGGAAAAATTCTTTCAACACCAATGTTGCCGGAAATCTTACGAATAGTAAAGGTAGCTGTGGGGCCGCTTCCGGCGCGCTGGATAACAACACCCCTGAACTTCTGTAGCCTTTCTTTGTTTCCTTCAATGATTTTATAGGTAACGGTGATGGTGTCACCGGCTTTAAATTTCGGGAATTCTTTGACTGCTACACTGTCTTCTATCAACTGAATTAATTCCTGCTTGCTCATCTTTTTATGCTTTGTAGTGATGTTTCAAAAATGAGTGCAAATATACTGCTATTTCTTTAAATGCAAATTATTTGAACTAAAAATCTCTTTTATTTATTCACGATTTGTTGTCAACAAGTTTTTCAGACTTTTACGGAGTTTTCAATCTTTCAGCAGGTCCGGCCTTCTTTCTTTCGTGCGTTTCAGCGACTGGTCGTATTTCCATTCCTCAATCAGCTTTTCATTTCCTGAAAGCAGGATATCCGGCACTTCCCAACCTTTGAAATTTCTTGGCCTCGTGTATACCGGAGGTGAAATCAACTGGTTCTGAAAGGAATCGCTGAGTGCGGAGACTTCATTTCCCAACACGCCGGGTATCAGCCGTACGAGACTGTCGGTGATAACGGCTGCCGCCAGTTCCCCGCCGGACAGCACATAATTCCCCACTGAAATTTCTTTGGTGATGTAATGTTCACGGATGCGCTCGTCGATGCCTTTGTAATGGCCACACAGGATCATCAGGTTGTCGTATGTGGAGAGTTTGTTGGCCATGGGCTGGTCGAACAGTTCCCCATCGGGACTGGTGTATATGATCTCGTCGTAGGTACGTTCACTTTTCAGCTTTTCGATCTGGGCCGCCACCGGTTCGATCATCATCACCATTCCGGCACCGCCGGAAAAGGCATAATCGTCCACCTGTTTGTGTTTCCCCAGGCCGAAATCCCGCAACTGGTGCAGGTAAATCTCCGCCAGGTCTTTGTCTTTGGCACGTTGGATGATGGAATGGCCGAAAGGGCCTTCAAACATCTCGGGAAACAAGGTAATAATGTCAATTCTCATGGTGCAAAATTAGGCTTTTTCGCGTTGAATTTTTAATGCTGATGGATCAGGCTTTTGTCGTCGTCGTTGACAAATTCGGGCTGGATGGTTACATGATCGATGCCCATCTCATGGGCGATGGTGTGGATTTGTTCCAGTTGCTTCTCAAATTCCGACACCGGACGGTCGTCCTCCAGATCGATATGGGCTTCCATGTTCACCTGGTTGTCGGTCAGCAGCCACAGATGCAGGTGGTGCAGGTTTTTAACACCTTCCAAAGATTCGATCCTGCTTGTGAGTTTTTGCACGTCAATTTTTCCCGGAGAGCAGAGCATGATGATGTTGATGGATTCGACAAAAAGATGCCAGCTGGAATAGATCAGATAGCAGGCAATTAATAAAGTAATCAGACCGTCGACCCAAAAAATCCCGTAGAATTTCATGATCAGTCCTCCGGCAAGAACCGCGACGGAAGTAAGCATATCCGTAAAGAGATGCAGATAGGCCGACTTGATGTTGATGCTTTTTTTTGCATCCGATTTGATGAGCAATACACTCAGTCCGTTGACCACGATGGATGCAAGCGCCAGCCAAACCACCATCATAGATTTGATAGTTTGCGGGTGCATCATGCGTCCGATGGCCTCAAAGCCCAGATAAACGGCGATGCCCATCAGGACGGCAGAATTGATGAAAGCCGCCAGAATCTCGGCACGTTGCAGCCCGAAAGTATAACGCGTTGTGAATTTCCTCGAAGCAAGCCGGTGTGCGACATATGAGATGGCCAGAGAAAGCACGTCGCTGAAATTGTGGAGGGCATCCGAAAGCAGGGCGATACTTCCCGAAAGAATACCACCGATGGTCTGCGCCACACTGATGCCCAGGTTCAGGACAATGGAATAAAACAGGTTTTTTCCTTTCAGCGAACCCGGGTTGTGATTATGATGATGTTCACCCATAAAAATCTGTTTTTCGCAAATTTAGTAAAATCCTGAGGCTAAGAAAATACCCATTGTAAAGTAAATAGTATACTGATTGAACTGATTCTTATGATTTTCAATGATCTGAAATCTTAATAAATTAGTCTCGTCATAAAGATCAGTGTGCCATTATCTTATCCAGACAGTCTTAGCGTTGACAAACTCGCGGATGCCGGGATACGCCAGCTCACGTCCGTAGCCTGACCTTTTGGTTCCGCCGAAAGGCAAACGAGGATCTGATTTGGTCATCCCATTGATGAACACGGCCCCCGACTCAATCTGAGCAGCCATTCGCTCAGCCAGCTCCAGATCCTGAGTCCACAAACTGGCCCCCAGACCGTAAGAAGTATCATTGGCGATGCGGACGGCGTCTTCGGGACTTTTGGCAGGGATTACCACTGAAACCGGACCGAA
>CAYWBO010000027.1:21449-31720 GCA_964456625.1 uncultured Lentimicrobiaceae bacterium
CCGTCAGTGTCACGCCTTCGACCCAGGGATGAGCAATGACAGTTTCCGATAATTCCACCGGGATGATGAGCGAACGGAACACATCTTCCGGGAAGCCGGCTTTCAGAAAGATCTCTTCAATAATTTTGGCGGCTCCAATAACATTAGGCGCATGTTTTAAAATAAAGGTATTTCCAGCCATAATCGTCGGGACCGCTGCCCGCAGTACCTGCCAGAACGGGAAATTCCACGGCATGATCCCAAAAATAATTCCTGTGGGGTCGAAGCGTACATAGCTTTTCCCTGCGTCGGTCTCAAAGTTCTCGGATTGGAGCATGCCTTCTGCATTTTCTGCGTAATATTCACAAAGCCAGGCACATTTCTCGACTTCGCCTCTAGACTCCGTCATGATCTTTCCCATTTCCATGGTGATCAAACGGGCATATTCTTCTTTATTCTCGCGCAGTACCTGAGCCATATTTTTCATGAAGACGGCCCGCTGGTCAAAACTTTGTCTCTTCCAGTTGAGAAAATTTTTGTGCGATTTTTCAATGATGCCGTTCACTTCAGTAGCATTGTGTTCGGTATGTTCGGCAAAAGTTTCGCCGGTATAAGGATTGACACTGTAAAACATGATATTTTTTTTCAAAATTAGCTTTTTTATTACCATGCGAAAAGTGAAAATACCTCCTTTAACAGATTTTAAAAGGGATAGGGCAGGGGAAACGGAAATTGGACAGATTTATTAATTTTGAAAAAAACTGGGTTATGAAAAAGTACCTGTTTCTACCATTGATGGCAATGATACTTTTATGTTTCATTACCTCATGCCAAAATCAACCTAAAGCTATGAACGAAAGAACACATCTCGTGGATACCGTGGGTTTTGCCCACCTTCCATGGCAAATGGATTCGCTGATGGATCGAATCAAAAAATATCAGTGGACGCAACTGGATGAAAGTGTGATCAAACTCGATCAGGAGGCTGCCAAAGCCGTGGTTTGTCCGCATGACGATTACACTTACGTGGGATATTTGTATCCGGCTACCTTGAGCCAGATCAAGGCTAAAAGAGTGATCCTTTTTGGCGTTGCGCACAAAGCAGCCAAATTACACCTGGAGAATAAGATCATCTTTGACACCTATTCCAGTTGGAAAGGCCCCTACGGGAAGGCGAAAGTCTCCGGTTTGCGTGAAAAAATCATGGCAGGCCTGCCGAAAGACGATTACATGGTCAACGACTCCATGCAGTCCATCGAACATTCAGTGGAGGCGGAAATTCCGTGGCTGCAGTATTTCGACCATAATGTGGAAATTGTTTCCATTCTGGTTCCTGCCATGCCTTTCGACCGAATGGAGAAAATTGCAAAAGACCTTTCCAAAGCCATTCGGAATGCAACGGCTTCGGAAAATATGACCTGGGGAAAGGATTACGCTTTTGTCATTTCCACCGATGCTGTGCATTATGGCGATGAAGGATGGGGCGGAAGTAATTACGCATTTATGGGAACTTCCGACAGCAGTTACCTTAAGGTGAAGGCCTATGAGCATGAATTGATGCAACTGATTTCAGGGAATGTGTCAGCGGACAGTATACACAAATTTTGCCAGTCAACCGTACAGGCAAGTGATTTCCGGGTATACAAATGGACCTGGTGCGGACGCTATTCCGTTCCGCTGGGCGTGTTGACAGTGAATGATCTTAACGAAAGTCTGTTCGGGAAACCGATTCATGGTCAGCCCATTGGTTATTCCACCAGCATCGAAAGAAGTCCCATCCCTGTAAGCGACCTGCGTATGGGCATTACGGCTCCTGCCAACAAACATCATTGGGTGGGCTATGCCGCCGTAAAGTACAATTAATAATATATTGTTTTAAAAAAACGGTTTCCTGTGGATAGAGAAAGACAAAAGATCATAGATCAGACAGAAATATTTGTAAAACAGACGTTGGCAGAGGCGGAGGGAGGCCATGACTGGTGGCATATTTACCGGGTCTGGAAACTGGCTTTGCGCATGGCAGAGGAAGAGCAGGCCGACCTTTACATCGTAAATTTGGGTTCGCTGCTTCATGATATAGCCGATGCCAAATTTCATAAAGGAGATGAATCGATTGGTCCCCGTATTGCGGAGGAATTCCTGCGTTCGCTTTCGGTGGAGCAGGAAGTGATTGAACATGTAATTCACATTATAAAGTACATCTCTTTCAAGAATCGAAACGAAAAAGCGCCTTTTGTTTCCAAAGAGTTGCAGGTAATCCAGGATGCGGACCGGCTGGATGCCATCGGCGCCATCGGCATTGCCCGGGCTTTTAACTTCGGTGGCTTCAAAGGCCGGGTCCTTTATGATCCTTCCATCGTTCCGAATCTCAATCAGACCAAAGAAGAATACAAAGCGGCCCAGGCGCCGACCCTCAATCATTTTTATGAGAAATTGCTGTTGCTGAAAGACATGATGAACACGTCCACCGGGAAAAGAATGGCAGAAGGCAGGCACCGCTTCATGGAAATGTATCTGGAGCAGTTTTATCAGGAATGGGAGGGGGAAAGATAGTCACACGGTGGTCAAACAATTGTCACACCTTGTTCAGACGGTTGTCTAAAAAGATCTCAATTTCCTCCACTTTTTCGGGGGAAAACCATTGGATTTCCTTGTCCCTTTTAAACCACGTCATCTGGCGTTTGGCATAGCGGCGGGTATTGGTTTTGATTTTTTCGATGGCTTCATCCAGCGACCATTTTCCGTCGAAATAATCGAATAGTTCTTTGTAGCCCACTGTGTTCAGGGCATTGAGGTTTCGATGCTGAAGCATAGCCCTCGCTTCATCCAGCAGCCCCAGTTTCATCATTTCATCGGTGCGATGGTGAATCTGTTTGATGAGTTGCTCCCGTTGTACTTCCAAACCGATCTTTAGGATGTTAAAATCCCTTTCAGCAGGCTGATTTAGCCTCAATTCACTGTATTTTTTCCCCGTTTGCCGGCAGACTTCGATGGCGCGTAGCAACCGCTTGGGATTGTTGTGGTCCACCCGGGCATAATACTCAGGGTCCAGCTGTTCCAAAAGTTCCTGTAAAGCGCTGATGCCTTTGGTTTCAAAAAGAAGGTTCAGTTCTTTCCGCAATCCCGGGTCCGAATCAGGGAGATCGTCGATCCCTTTGCAGACAGCATCGATATAAAGCCCGGATCCGCCAACCATGATCATGACATCTTTTTCCTGAAATTTTCCCGACAGGAATTCCAGTACTTCCTGTGCAAACTGCGAGACATTGTAGTCTTCGGCGATGGAACGCTGACCCACGAAGTGATGAGGCACAACTGCCATTTGTTCGGTTGTTGGTGCTGCAGTGCCGATGGGAATTTCGCGATAGAACTGGCGGGAATCGGCGGACAGGATCTCTGTATGGAAGTGTTGGGCAAGCCTGATGGCGACACCGGTTTTTCCTGATGCCGTTGGCCCCAGGATCACAATCAAAGTATACTTCTTGCCGGAAGGTGCCATGGAGGTTTTATTGCTTTTCCAATTCGGTTTGCTGTTGTGATTTCTCAGGCTTATCTTCCCGATTTTGAATATGAAGCCCCATTGCTAATCCGGTTTCTATCATGAATGGATAAGCGTCATCGTAGGTGTTGTGGATCTTTCCGTCCAGAATGGCTTCCCGGATGACGGTCTTGATATCTCCCACAGTTTTGGACGGTTTCAGTCCGAAAGTCTTCATGATCAGCTCTCCGTCAATGGGCGGATTCCAGTTCCGGATGCGGTCCTTTTCTTCCACCTCTTTGAGTTTTCGCCTGACGAGTTTGAAGTTCTTCAGGTATCGTTTGACCTTAGCTTCATTCTTGGATGTGATGTCAGCATCGCACAGCAACATCAGTTCGTCGATGTCATTGCCGGCATCATAAAGCAATCTTCTTACTGCGGAATCCGTTACTACTTCCTGTGCCAGGACAATAGGGCGGAGGTGCAGCAAGACCATCTTCTGAACAAAATGCATCTTCTCATTCAAAGGCAGTTTCAGCTTCTTGAAGATTCCCGGAACCATCTTGGCGCCGATAAATTCATGACTGTGAAAGGTCCAACCTGCTTTAGGGTCAAAACGTTTGGTGACCGGTTTGGCAATATCGTGCAACAACGCGGCCCAGCGCAACCATAAATTGTTAGAGGTCCGAGCCAGATTGTCGAGCACGTCCAGCGTATGGTAAAAATTATCTTTATGGGCTTTCCCGTTGATGACTTCCACCCCTTTAAGTTCGGTGAAGACAGGAAAGATGTTTTTCAACAAACCGCTTTCGTCCAGTAATTTGAATCCGCCGGATGGTTTGTCGGCCTGGATGATCTTATTCAGTTCATCAATGACTCGTTCCTTGGAAACGATGCTGATTCGGTTTTTATTCCTGCCGATAGCCCGGAAGGTTTTTGGTTCTATTTCAAAGCCCAGTTGGGTAGCAAAGCGGATGGCCCGCATCATCCTCAATGGATCATCCGAGAAGGTGATATCTGGATCCAGTGGTGTTCTTATCAGCTTGTTTTCCAGGTCTTTTAATCCGTTGAAAGGATCGTGCAACGTCCCGAAATCTTCCTGATTCAGGCTGATGGACAATGCGTTGATTGTGAAATCCCTGCGTCGTTGATCGTCTCTCAGTGTCCCGTTTTCCACGATGGGTTTACGGGTTTCTTTCCGATAGGATTCTTTCCGGGCTCCCACAAATTCCAGTTCCCATTCCTTGTAACGGATCATGGCAGTTCCGAAATTCTGGAAGTATTTCGCCTCAATATTTTTCCCCAGCAAGGGGGCCAGTGCTTTCGCAAAGTCGATCCCGCCACCTACAACCACAAAATCAACGTCCTTTGAAGAGCGTTCCAGCATCAAATCCCGGACATATCCACCAATGACATAAGCCGGGACTTTCCTTTCCCCAGCCAGTTTCGAGATCGACTTGAAAGGTTCTTTTTGAATGTATTTTGAATAATCCGCCATCGCGGCAAAAGTACAAAAATGCACTGAATCGGTTACGCAAAATGAAGCGTTCTGTTGGATCAGTCACCCTTAACGGCGAAATAAGCTTCCAGTTCTTTCAGTGTGTTTTCGTTGGTCTGCAGATCGTGGACGATGTCCCCTTCATGCAAAACCACAATGCGTTCACAGACTTCGGTAACATGATTTAAGTCGTGGGAGGAAATGAGCATGCACATTTTGTGATGATCCCGCCAATCTTTCAGCAGGCTTTTAAGCTGAAACTGGGAGGTAGGGTCCAGGTTTGAAAACGGTTCGTCCAGCACCAGCACTTCGGGTTTGATCATCAAAGCGGCGGCAATACCCACTTTCTTCTGGTTTCCCTTGGAAAGTTCACGGATGTAACCTTTGTTTTGTGTGATGTCGTTGCCGAGGAAGGCTTTCATGTTTTCGATGTATTGTTTTACGTCCTCGGATTTCAATCCGTTCAGTTTGCCTACGTAATTGAAATATTCCCCAGGTGTCAGGTAATCGATCAGGAAACCTTCGTCCAGATAAGAACCGGTATATGTTTTCCAGTTTTCATTTTTGGATACGTCGGTACCAAAAGACAAGATCCGCCCTGAAGAGGCTTTGATGAGGTCGAGAATTAAGCGGAAGAAGGTAGTTTTTCCGGCACCGTTATTGCCTACCAGCCCAAAGCTTTCTCCTTTTTCTATTTGAATATCAGGGATGTTTAAAACGGTTCTGCCACCGTATTGTTTTGTCAGATTTTCAACTTTTATCATGGTAATTTATTTTCTAATTGTTATTTAATCCGGTAACCTTCGGCAATTTTATATCTGTTTTTCTGAAAAAATGCTGTGGCCCACTTAATCAACTGTTGATGAATAAGAAGTCCTAACAGCCCAATCCCTAAAATAATCAACAAACTGATATTTAACCCGACTATGGATTTGAGAAGAATGAACAGCAGCACGGGGCCCCCCATCAAAGGAAGGATAATCAGGAAATTATTGATTCCAACACCCTGGTAATTCATCATCTGGCCACGGTCCAGTTCCATGCGTTTTCGGTTAAAACTGGCCGAAAACAAAAGCAGGGGCGCATTCACCCCTAAATTGTAAATCAGAAATACGAAATTCAGTTCCAGAATAAGTTTACCGAAGTAAACATAAGGAATGGTCAGGATGAAAAGCAGGGTGGTGGGAATGGTCATCAGGTAATATTTGGCCCTGAAGTATTCTACGGCTTTTATGTTGGATGCCATAATAAAATCAAACTGCTGGCTTTCCCAGGCCAAAATGTATTGTCCGTAAATAATCAGGAAACCTCCTGATATAAAAGTAGCTATAAAGACTAAAAGGCCAATTTGAGACATGTACATTTTTTGCGGGTAAAAAATAAGTCCGTACAATAAGGCGATGGGTAAGCTGATCATCAACATTTGTTTTGAACGTTTGTTTCTGAGCAGCAACTTAATTTCATTGAGTATCATGGAGCCGGTTTTTCCCAGATTTTCCAGCCCTGCAAAATGACGACTCAGCTTTTCAGCACGTTTTTTCTTTTTTACCAGGTTTTCAAGATACAGGTGATTTAAAGTATAGCGATGGTTCTCCCAGAAGAAAAGCAACAGGGTTGCCAAGGGAAGGAGAATCCAGATCGGGTTCTTAAGCAGGGCCCCGAAATACCATCCTGAAATTTGCTGCAGGGGCAGCAGATGATAGTGATCGAGTATCGCAACGATGATGGCTACGGCAAGTACTACCAATACCAGTGATGGGTTGATGGTCGATTCCCTTTTGATGCGTATAACCAGAAAGTTAGAACCGAAATCAATAAAATAGATCGCCACAAAAAACAGAAGGGCCGTCAGCGCTGAAAAATGTTGCGGCATGTAAATCAACGTAAACGGCAGGAAGAGGAACAGCGGCAGAAAGTTAAAGAACGAAAGTAACGATCTGAAATTCAGATAATAACTGATACGGCTTTTTTTGATGGGTAGGTGTAGCATGGGGGTCACTTCCATGGTGGGCAATTCCTGCAGGAAGAACCGCATCATAAAGGTGACCAGGAAATAATAAATGATATACCTGCTTAGCAAAATTTCAGGCGATATGCCTTTTCCTTCTTTTGTGAGGATGGCCCCCAGGTAGATTCCAACAAAAAGCAGGTCCAGCAATAGGAGCAGCATTAGAAAGCCGATGATAATATTCAGGGCCAGACTTTTTTGCCAGAATGAAGACCGTGATATTCTTTTGATTTGTAAAAAAGTAAATTGATAATTCATAAACTGTTGTTAATTAATGAGAGGCTAAAATAGAAAAAAGTTCTGTTATTCCGGTTGATGTTGTGCCCGCAATAAATCATTGATGGTTTTTACGGGATTAAAAGTGATCAGCGGGACTTCAACAAAAATTGTGATCCAGTCGGCCATGGCCCCGTTCCACAGACCGGGAAGCTCCAGCGCTTTCAAATCTATACCGTGGTTGGATTTTAATGAAATAAAGCCGGTTTCAGGATCTACAAATTCATGCAGATCAAATTTTGCGCCTTTAAAGTCGCGGACGCCGCACACCAGATCCACCGGATTGAAGTGGGTAGCCTGAGCCACAATTTCTTTTTGTTTGGGATTTTTAAAATCAATCTGCGAAGATTCTACGATCTGCAGGGAGAATTCACTGGTTCTGTCATGAACCCAAAACGGTCCTCCACCCGGCTCACCTTCGTTTCTTACCATGCCCGCAATGCGCATCGGCCTGTTGAGCTTGTTGTAAAGGAAATCCATTTTGGCCATCTTGTTGTAACCATCATAGGCTCTGGGAATGAAGATACTCAGCTTTTTATTGGCAAAGGCCCTGATATTTTCCAGTTCATCGTCGGAGAGGTTGCCTTCATCCAGCAAGTCCAGGTATTCGAAGGCCTGTTCCTGTAACTGCAATAGCAACCCGCCGATGACTTTTTTGTAGCGATAAGTGGTGTCTCTCAGTCTGTCGGGAACAATGTTGTCGATATTTTTGATAAAGATAATTTCCGAATCCAGGTCGTTGAGGTTTTCCAGCAAAGCGCCATGACCACCGGGTCTGAATGTCAGACTTCCGTCACTCTTTCGCAATGGATTGTTTTCCATATCCACGGCAATCGTATCCGTGGCCGGCTTTTGCTGCGAGAAGCTGAGTTCATAGGTTACTCCGAAATGTTTTTCATATTTGTCTTTTATACTTTGAAATATTTTTTCAAATTCTTTCTGATGCTCCGGTGAGACAGTAAAATGGACCCGGGCGACATTTTCTCTGTCGGAAGCATAATGTGCTGCTTCTACGAGATGTTCCTCGAAGGCGCACCTGGCTCCGTCAGGATAGTCGTGGAAATAAAGCAGGGCTTTGGGCAGTTGTGCATAGTTCATTCCTTTATCGGTGAGGAAATAATCCAATATAGTCACGAAATCCTTTTTTTCCAGTGATTTATCAATATCCAGATCATTTTCCTGCATCACCTTTTTCAGCGCATCAAAAAACGCAAATTTTTTCAGGTTTTTAAAGAAATATCCTACCGAATTAAAATCTTCTTCTGCCTCCATGGCGGCGATCTCTTCAGCACTTCCTTTAAAATCATTTTTGAAAGCCAGCAGATGCTTAAACATGCGGCTGGCGGCTCCGGAAGCCGGGACGAATTTCAGGATTTCATAGTCCTCTTTACTATCATCGAAATAGGCTACCAGGTCCAGGCTTTCCTTTTCAGTGAAGGAAAACATTCCATTTTCTGTCGTGGCCGGGGCTGAAAGGCGGATAAAAGGGAAACCGTTCCTGAAATTCTCAATTTGTTTTTCCACCGTTTTTGGATCGATACCCATGGAATTTATTTGCTGAAGGTTCTTTTCTGTAAACATATACTCTCGAGATGTTGTTTACGGCAAAAATAAATAAATTGACCTCGCAGATGATGCAAGTCCACATGATTTTAATGTTAAGTGAATCTTCTTTTTAATAGATTTGCCGGCTGATTTTCCGGTTTTTTTAAAGGTTTGTTCTGGAACCATCGCATGATAATTGTTTGGGAAAGCGCTTGTTTTTTTGGAAAAAGCGGTTGCTCCCTTCAAGTTCCGTACCACATTTCATTCATTAGTTTCTGTTTTTTTGTGTTGATACGATGCAAAAAGCGATAAAAAGAATAGACCGCTATAGAGGTCTGGTCGTTAAAGAGTGGCTCTTTCTGGGCTCTTTTCTGAGTCTCGTCGTTACTTCTTTAATATTTCGCAGACTGCCGGTTTATTCGGAAAGGGAATTTCAGGTTGTGTTTGTCCTTTTCGCTTTTTTCATAACAGTAAAAGGCCTGGAAAGAAGCAGATTAATGCTAAGGATTTCCCAGGTGATTGAGTCAGGACGGTTTGTCGAGCTGAAATTTGTCCTGGCCACCTTCCTGCTTTCCATGTTTATCACCAACGATGTGGCTTTGGTGATGCTGGTTCCGCTTACCTTACTGGTGCATGTGGAAAAGAAGGGAATGCTGGTGATCCTGGAAGCATTGGCGGCCAATGCCGGTTCGTCCCTGACCCCTTTCGGGAATCCCCAGAACCTTTTTATTTACTGGATCTATGGGATTCATCCGGCGGCATTTATTGTATGTATTGCCCCCTTTTCCATTTTTTTTCTGATTCTTATTTTGCTGGTTTCGTTGGCTTTAAAAAGGAGTATTTTGGTTAAGAACGTCAGGGTCAAACCAATAGAAGTGGGCCCAAAGGTTTATTCCTACTTGCTGTTACTTGCTGTTCTTATTTTGGTTATTCTTCATTTGCTGCCGGTTTTTATGGTTGCCACGGTTCTGGTTTATGCCTTGTTCTTCGACAGGCAAAGCCTGAAAATAGATTATACTTTACTTTTGACTTTTGTCTGCTTTTTCGGGCTTGCAGATAATCTGAAGGGTATTTTCACCACAGAAATCAGCAGCACATCTGACATCTTTCTTTATACGGCGGGAATCAGCCAGATCATCAGCAATGTGCCTGCCACACTGTTACTGTCAAAATATACTTCGCAATGGGAAGCACTGCTCTGGGGTTCCAGTGTGGGCGGATTTGGTAGTCTGGTGGCTTCTTTGGCGAACCTCATTGCCTATAAACTATATGTATCGCACGAGGTTTCAAAGAATAAAAAGGTGTCTTTTACCTTGTCGTTTTTGCTGATAGGATTCATTGCCTTACTGACAGGCATCGGGTTGTATTTTCTGATAAAAAATTATGTCTAAATTTGAGGGAGATTAAGAAATAATACTATTTTTGCACCCTCTAAAAGCCCAGGTGGCGGAATTGGTAGACGCGCATGGTTGAGGGCCATGTTCCCG
>CAYWBO010000028.1:0-29254 GCA_964456625.1 uncultured Lentimicrobiaceae bacterium
TATTTGGTCCCTGACGGGACCCTTTGCGTTTTGTCCTTTTCTTTAAGGACATTTATCCCTTCCATCCAGTCCCGTAGGGACTTTATTCCGGTAAAAACAGCATCATGAGACCTCGCCAGTGCCGTCAGGTACGACATATTCTCGATGAAGGCATTATTTAAGCTTCCATTATTTCATAGCATCGCTGCACAAATATAGAAGCCCCGATAAAATAAATACGCCTGTCCAATTGCCTGAGGTAGTCGCCATCCAACGCCATGATTTCATCCATGTATTGATCTGTAAGTGCTTTTTTCATTAGATGATGGGCTTTGAAACAAAAACCCTCGTGTTGTTGCTCCCATTCAAAATCTTCCCAGTGAATCTGGGTGAGGTTTTCATGATCCTCCTGCGGATAATCTTTTTTTTCCTCCTGAAGTTTTATTTCAGCTTCTTCCCTTGTTTGGGGCCTGGGTACAGAATATTTATTTTTTACCGGTCTTCCTTTTTCACAATTATCTGATGAGGTAAAAAGTAGCTGAACCACTTCTTCGACAGCTTCCTCTGTTACTTCCTTTATTCTATCTATCGTAGCATCCCTTTTAGACTGCCATTCCGGATACCAATGGTACACATGCTCAATTAAATCCTCTGTTAACTGCCTGGAATAAGGACGATATTTTCGTTCACCCTCTTTTAAAGCTTCATCAAATCGTCGCAATGCTTCAAAGAGATCTCCTTTTGCCATCACATTAATATTTTGTAATAAAAATTATTCATTCTTTAATCCGGTTTTAAAAACCGGGAAGTGTCACATAATTGACCTAAACAAACCACACACCGTGAAGGATAATTATTCGGCTTCTTTCCGGGTCTGGGCAGCCCGGGCTGTCGACATGGTCCGGGTGATCAACGGATCGATATCGTCGATGATCTCCTTCAATGTCGCATCGGCAGTCATACTATGCTGCAATTCAATTATGGCCATCATATTCCGCAGGGCCTTTTCCAACGGCCGACGGGTTTCTTTAATTGTAAGCTCGTCGGTCACGGTTTCGGTGATACGGCTCTGCATAACGGCCTCAAAATCCTGCTGGGCCGTTTTCAGTTCATTGAACCATTCGTCTGCAACCAGGGAGGTAAGGTCTGCCACGTGGTTGGTTTCGATATCCGTGATCAGATTATTGAGCGCTGCGGTTTCATTTTTGTAGCCCATTGCCTGGGCACTGTAGCCATAGCGTTCGATGGTTTTCATCACACGTTCGGAGGCCTGTTGCATCTCTTCGCTTTCGCGATGAGCACAAGCTGCGACATAATCGCGAAATCCCACAAACCGCTCGTCACGGATACGGTCTTTTTCTGCTGTAACCAAGGTATAGGGGTCTTTCATATCGCGTTTCAGTACGCTGTCGTAATCACTTAGGGTTTTCGTAACTCTGTTATAGAACAGATCCATTCCCAGGGCTGCCATATCACGTCCCTGGAACAGATCGGCAAATCGTTGCGCAAAGGTATAGAGCGCATCGGAAGTCAATATTCCGAAATTTATAGTTTTCATGGTTAAAAAATTTTAGGTTTTTAATAAATAGTAAACAAGGGAATCCTTACCCGGAAAAGGAAAACCGATCATTCAGTCAGAGCGACCGGCGGCTTGCGGCGATCCTGAAAAGACTGCAAGAATCCGCCATGCGTTGGCGAAGCGTCTCAACGGGTTCAGACAGCCGGCCATCCGTTGGCGACGGTCTTCGGTCCATTCAGAAAGCCCGCCATTGGATGGCGAAGCCCCTCAGTAGATTTAGAAACGCGGCCGGCGAATGGGGAAGGCTCTGAACAGATTCAGGAAGATGGCCATCGGATGGCGAAAGCCGTCAGCGCTTTCATAATTGCCGCCATTCGATGGAAATCTGATCTAATAAATTCTCTTTCCGGGTTAAGCCCTTAAAAAAGTATATAGCATTATCAATCCTATTATACCATGTGTGGTTTGTTTAAGTCAAAATGTCAATGAACGACGTTCGTTGTTTTTTAAAGGCGTAAACGCTACGACTTCACAAAGCCGTTAGATCACGCCAGGGAATTATCTTTTCCGGAGATTAAAAAAACGGATCGGGACTGTTTTATCGGTTATCGTTTTCATCTGGCTTTTGGTTAAGGGAGGACGTTAAAACCTGCCTTATAATCTTTCAGGTGTTCCAAATTTATAAAAAATACTCTTAATATCCAACATTTTAACCTTAACCCTTTCGAGCCCCGGCCAAACCAATCTTCTTTTGTCTCCTTTCTTACAATTTCCTTTAGATTCACCCATTAGGTTTGCCTCATCATTCGTCAAAAAAATATAAAAAATGAAAAAGAACTTATTTATCCTGGCTGCCCTGCTGATGGCTTTCAGTTTTACCGCCTGCAGTCAGAGCCGTGTACCGGCACCTGTTAAAACCGCTTTCAGTAAGAAATTCCCCACGGTGAAAAAAGCACACTGGGCCATGGAAGGAAAAACGGAATGGGAAGCCGAATTTACCCTGAACGGCAAAGACATGTCGGCCAATTTCGATTTACAGGGTCACTGGAAAGAAACCGAAACCGAGCTGAAAGACACACGGCTGTCCACTCCGGTGATGGAAACCCTCAGCAACCAGTTCGCCGGCTACACCGTAAAAGACGTTTCATTTACAGAAACACCCAAGTACAGCGCCTATGAGATCGTGATTGAAAAAGGCGAAAGCAAACTGGAAGTCACCATCGACAAAAATGGCAGGCTGATCGGCAGGGAAAACGCCTCGGATGAAAATGACTGACCGCCGGAAGCAAAATTAAGCGGTTCCTGAGGCTTATATTTAACATGTTTTAACCCAAATTCCCCGCAAGGGGTTGGGTTTTTTACGTCCAGAGAATCAAAAAAACTATCTTTGTCTTACTGTATAAAGGCAAAACATATCCGTTTCTTATCCAATGCAATTATTCATGAAAAAAAAGGAACCTTTTCCTGAGACAGGAACAGGAAACAGTTCAAAACCAAAGCATTTCCTTACCGGATTTCTGATCTTTCTGATTTTTTTGGGAAGTGGACCGGTTGTAAAAGGACAAAACCTTTTACAACAATATGTCGACAGCGCCCGCGTCAACAACCCGGAAATCGTTCAGCTGAAAAAGCAGATCCGTATCCTGGAACTGGAGAAGAAAAGCATCAAAGCCACCTATACGGCCCCGAAGGGTTACCTGTCTTCAGAGGTGGATCTGACCCCTTATTTTAATAATAACGGTGACTTGTTTTCCACCAATCCTTCCGCCAAAGCCTATGGTTATGATATTGCCGTGACCAACGGCGGGCTTTATTCGGCGCTGATGAATGTGGACGTTCCGCTGTTTGCAAAAAAAACCACCGACAACGCCCTCTACTGGCAGGAACAGCAGATCAGCGCGCTGCAGATCCGGTTGAAGAATACTGACTTTACCTTACAACAACAGGTGGCCGGGTTGTATTACGATGCCCTGGGCGCTCAGCTGGCTTATCAAACGCAAAAAGAAACCGTAAACCTGGAAGCACACGAGGTGAATATCCTGGAAGTGCTTACGCGGAAAGGGCTTTACAAAATTGTGGATTTTGAATTGCTGAGGACCAATCTGGCCTCCGATTCCATCCGGCTGAAAGACATGGCCATTGCTTACCGCCTTCAGTTAATGCAGCTGAAGAGTTCCTGCGGAATCGCAGATTCCTCGCTGAACGAACTTCAGATGGAAGACCTGCCGCTTTCATCACCCGAAGAAAATGCTTCCGCCTTCCTGATGCCGTATACCAACGACAGCCTGACGGCGATTGCCGAAAACAAGCTGTTCAACAACCGCTACGAACCAACGGTGACTTTCTTTTCCAACGCCGGACTGAATGCGGTGCAACTGCCCGGCATCCAACACGCGCTGGGTCTCGGCCTCGGTCTCAGACTGACCTACACGTTGTTTGACGGAAAACAAAAGCAGGTGAACCAAGCACAGAGTCTGATCCGCATCGATCAGGCTACGCAGCTGAAAGACCTAAAATCAAAAGACATCCGGCTGAAACGGGCACAGCTGCTGAAAGCCATCACGGAAGCCAGAAAAAATCTGCAGGAACAGGGAAAACTCAAAGCAGAATATCAAAATCTGATTTCCCTTTACAAGGCAGAAGTTCAGAAAGGCCAGGTATCCATCACCGCTTTTCTGATGGCTTTAAAAAATTACAATGACATGAAATTATCGTACGGGCTGCAGCAAATCAGCCTGAATAAGTTGATCAATCAATATAATTACTGGAATCATTAAGTTCACGAAACCATGTTTAAATTGAAAAATCGGAATCTGGTATGGGTGCTTGCCATCATGGTGACCGCCACTGCCTGTAAAAATAATAACAGTGAATCGGATACCAAACTTCCGCTTCCCACGGTCAATGTAGGAAGTCCGGTAGTACAAAATAAAACTATTTACGAACATTTCAGGGCGGTGAGCCGTTACCTGCAGGATGTGAACTTCAGGTCGCGTACCGAAGGCGTGGTCACCAAAGTTTTCACGCGGCCCGGAGATGAAATCCATACAGGCCAGCCGTTGTTTATTGTAAAGCCCGTGGAGCTGACGGCCCTCGAAAAATCAGGTTCTTTGTCGCAGGGCATGGATAACGGCAGCGATACCATTTATTCCGACCAGAACGCCCTCACCAACTCCGTCTCCGTTCAGGAAGGCGATTACGTGCAGCCCGGCAGTCTGCTGGCGTCGGCCTTCAAAAAGAATTCACTGGTCGCGATGACTTACGTTCCTTTTGCAAAGTTTTCGTTGATTCAGAAAAACACCCCCTGCACCGTGATGATCCCCGGCAGGAAGCCCGTGAACAGCTATTTCAAAAGACCGCTTTTCATCGCCGACACCCTCACACAAACGCAGCCGTTCATCGTACCGTTACCTTCAGATCTGCAGCTCTCAGCCGGCATGAACCTCCAGGTGCGTTTTAAAGAAAGAGAAATCCATCAGGGCATTTTCGTTCCACGCGAAGCGATGCTCACCAACGAAGAAGAAACCAGTTTCTGGTTGATGAAGATGACCAACGACACCACTGCCGTGAAGGTTCCTGTTACCATCGGCTGGCAGGGTGAGCATTCCATAGAGATCGTGTCGGGCAATATAAAACCCGGCGACCGGATCGTCACACAAGGTGCTTACGGACTTCCGGATACGGCAACCGTGAAAATTGTAAAATAAGAGGACATTAAGATGAACAATTTTTATAACAGATTTAAGAGTCCTCTTTTTGTTTTGATGATCATTGTGGCACTGGCCGGAGTGTATTCCTACCGGAATATGAAGAGCGAGCTGTTTCCGAATATCACCTTTCCCAAGATCAAAGTCATTGCAGACAACGGTGAACAACCGGTGGGTAAGATGCTGATCTCTGTGACCCGTCCGCTGGAAGAAGCCATCAAAAAAAGCGAAAACCTGCATCTGGTGAAAAGTATCACTTCCCGCGGGAGTTGCGAGATCTCGGCTTTTTATAGCTGGAATGCCAACATCAACCTGGCCATGCAGCAGGTGAATGCACGCATCGAAGAAATACGTAACACGCTGCCGGCAGGCATCCAGATCCACATTGAAAAAATGAATCCCTCCATTTTGCCGGTAGAAAACTATTCGTTGGAAGGAAATCTGAGCCCCATCGAACTGCGTATGTTGGCCATGTACACGGTCAAGCCCTACCTGGAGCAGACCATCGGGGTGCGTGAAGTGGACGTAACGGGTGGAAAAATCAAAGAATACCAACTGGTACTCAATCAGCAAAAAATGAGCCGCCTCGGCATTACACCCCAAAAAGTAGCCGACGTACTGAAACAAACAAATTTTATCCAGGCCAACGGCTATGTCAACGATTACAGACGCCTTTACCTGAGTCTGACCAATGCCAACATCCAAAACCTGGACGAACTGAAAAACACAGTCATCAAAAGCACACCCACCGGCGTGATCCGGATCCGGGATTTTGCCCATGTGCAGATCGGTGAACAACGACAGTACGTCCGCATCAAGGCCAACGGGAAAAATGTCCCGCTCATCGCCATCGTGAAGCAACCCGAGACCAACCTGATGGATATGAACACCTCCATCCAGAAAAGAATCAAGGCCCTGAACGATCATATCCTGCCAAAAGGCGTCACCATTAAACCCTATTACAACCAGTCGGAGTTTGTGGGCAAAGCCATTAAAAGTATCCGCGATGTCCTTTGGATCGGTTTGTTGCTGGCCATCATCGTTACCCTGGTATTTTTGAAATCGCTGAAGAGCAGCTTTGTGCTTTTACTCAGTGTGCCGTTGTCGCTGGCTTTTTCGCTGGTGTTGCTCCACGCTTTCGGCTTTGATTTCAACATCATGACCCTGGGTGCTTTAGCGGCTGCCATCGCACTGGTGATCGACGATTCGGTGGTGATCGTGGAACAGATCCACCGGACCCATGAAGAAAATCCCGATGAAAATTTTAAAACGGTGGTTCCCAAGGCCATCAAATATCTCTTCCCGGCCATGGTAGGATCCTCACTGTCGACCATTGTAATTTTTATACCTTTCGGGATCATGTCTGGCGTTGCGGGAGCCTGGTTTAACGTGATGACCGAGACCATGATCATCACGCTGACAGCATCATTCCTCATTACCTGGATCGGACTGCCGGTATTTTACCTGGTATTTTTTCCGAAAACAACCCAAAAACGCCGGCCCTCGCATGAGCTCAAAAAAAGAAACTGGGTAGGATTTTTTATCCGTCGCCCGTATATCGCCGTCGCCATGGTCCTGGCTTCTCTGGCCCTCATGTATTTCATATATCCACGCCTTCCTTCGGGTTTTCTGCCCCATATGGATGAGGGATCTATCGTACTGGATTATGTCAGCCCACCGGGTACCACGTTGCAGGAAACAAAAAGTATGCTGGACAAAGTGGACAACATCCTCGCCACCATACCCGAGGTTCAGTCCTATTCGTGGCGGGCAGGGACGCAAATGGGCTTTTTCATCACCGAACCCAACACCGGAGATTATCTGATCCAATTGAAAGATAAACGACATCGTACCACAGAGCAAGTCATTGAATCAATCAGAAAGAAAGTAGAAAGTGCCCTTCCGGCGCTCCAGGTTGACTTTGGCCAGGTGATATCCGACCGGCTGGGCGATCTGATGAGTTCGGTACAGCCTATTTCCATCAAGATCTTCGGCGATGACGAAAACGTCATCCGTCATTATGCCGAAAAGATAGCCGATGTTGTAAGTTCGGTACGCGGTACCGCCGATGTCTTCGACGGCGTCACCATCGCCGGTCCTGAAATCGAGGTGAAGCCGGAAGTGGCCAAACTCGGCCGTTACGGGATGACACCACAGTATCTGCAGTACCAGCTCCAGACCCGCACCGACGGAAATGTGGTGGGTGCCATCCAGGATCCCATGCAGTTTACCAACATCCGTATGATCTATCCCAACCGTGACAGCACCGGCGTGGAAGCCCTTGAAAAAGGAAAACTGTTCCTGCCGGGCGGACGATTGATCCCCATGAAGGGTTTTGCCACCGTAAAAACCATTCCCGGTGTACCGGAAATCGACCGTGAGAACCTGAAAAAGGTAGATTACGTAACGGCGCGTCTCAACAACAGGGATCTGGGAAGCACACTGAAAGACATACAAAAAGCCATTGCTGAAAAGATCAGTCTGCCGCAGGGCTATACCATCGAATACGGCGGTGCTTACGAGCAACAGCAAAATGCATTCCATGAGCTGGAGCTGATCCTGTTCCTGGCGGCGTTGCTGGTTTTCACAGTGATCCTGTTTCTCTTCAGAAGGCTGAGAGTCGCCTTACTCATCATCTTCCTGACTTTACTGGGACCCACGGGAAGTGCGCTGCTGCTGTACTTCTTTAACATCCCGTTGAATGTTGGAAGCTATGTAGGGATCATTATGATCGTGGGCATCGTGGGCGAGGCTTCGATCTTTACCTATCTCCAGTACAATGAAGAGCGCAAGAAAGGGCGTTCGGTGGATGAATCCATCATTTATTCCATCTCCATCCGCTTGCGTCCCAAACTGATGACGGCCCTCGGAGCTATCTTTGCCCTGCTGCCGCTGGCCATGGGAATCGGCACAGGCGCACAGATGCACCAGCCATTGGCCGTGGCAGTGATCGGTGGACTGCTGATGGCGCTGCCCGTGCTCCTTATCGCACTGCCAACCTTTATCAGGATTATGGAAAAAGCAGATAAAACAAAGGAAATTACAGCAAACAGTACTCATGAATAACTAAAAATCATATATGAAAAAATTTCTGAAAGCCACCACAATATTGATGATCGCCCTGGGGATGTCGTTTCAGGCAGCGGCACAGACGACCGATTTCTCGTCTTATCCGACCAAACCCTGCAAACAATATTACCTCTCGTACTGGACTGCTGCCAAGAAGACCGTGACCGCACCGGCACACTGGAAAAAGCCGGAATGGATCGCCTTCGGGGGCGTGGTTGCCGGCGGGGCCACGCTGTATATTTTCGATAATAAGATCAACAACTTCTTCCAGGCACACCAAACAGCAGGGCTGAACCGGATTGCCAAATACGGGTTGAAACCGCTGGGAAGCGGCGTTTATTCATTTCCTTTTGTAGCCGGATTTTATTTTTACGGGGTGGCGACTCACAATGCAAAGATGATGCGCGTGGCGATGGCGGCGACCCAGGCGGTGATTATTGGAGGAGTAAGCGTAGAAGTGGTGAAGAATATTTTCGGGCGGGTACGACCTTATCAAAGCAACCCGGCAAACCCGCGATTGTGGATGGGACCCACACACATCCCCAACTATGTTTCGTTTCCCTCGGGTCATACCGTGGTGGCCTTTTCATTGGCAACGGTATTTGCATCTGCTTACAAGGATAAACCCTGGGTTGGGATATTGTCCTACGGACTGGCTACAGGAGTGGGACTATCAAGGATCTATAATGATGACCACTGGTCATCGGATGTACTGATCGGAGCTGCGCTGGGGTTTGCTGTCGGGAAAACGGCCTACCATATTCTGGAAGGCAATCCGCATATTAAGATGGGCATCATGAACGACGGAACCGTCGGTATGGCGTACCATTTTTAGCTACTACTCCATGATGGAAGTGCAGTCGAATTATTTGATATTATCCGTGCTCTCGAAGATCTTATCTGCCGATTTGGCGATGAACCCGCTGTACAATTTCCCGTCCTGATCCGGATAACGGCGGGCAAATTCGTAATAACAGGCCGGAATTTCATGAACCCCTTCTTCAAACTGAACGGGCAGCTTTCCGGCACGCGTGCTGCTTTGTTCCAGCAGCTGTTTTGGCGTTCCCTTGATCTCACCGCCTGAATCATTCATCCTAAATCCGCTTTTCTTCAGAAAAGCATTCAGTTCTTCCAGCGTGTTGTATTTGCTGAGTGCATTCACACTGACCGTAAAATGATTGGCCCGGAAACCATAAACGTAAAGCCAGGCAGCGTATTCAGATTCCTCACGGAGCCGCTCATAGGTTTTAAAATTCGGGGTACCCCATGCGTTTCCCGAAAAGAGCAGCTCCTCAGATGAAACCAGTGTATCAGGAAGTCTTTTAACAAGGGTCTTTACCGCATTTTGAAGGAAATCACTGAATTTTCCGGTTTCCAGCTGGCTGATAAAAATTCTTGGTGCCGTGGCATCGGTTTTATGTTCGTAATGTTTGGCGAAAAGTTTCTTCTCCTCAAAAACATAATCTCCGGCATACGAATAACCCGCTTTCAGGAAAGGTTTTGCCAGGACATCGATGTTAATCCCGGGATGATCAAAAGTCCGGAAAGCGATATGATCGTTTTGCACATTTTCTCCTTCCGCAACCAACAGATCATAAATCTTTTTTGCTTCTGGGTTCTGTAGAAGATAATCCTTCCAGAGTCGGTCGAAAATTATTTTTGCTGTATCCATAATCCATTTTTAAAGCTGTTAAGAAAGGGCGAAAGTATTATTTTTCCTTCAAAGGAATACTAGGCAGGAATATCAAAACTTACCACCCCGGATTCGATATCGTACATGGCACCGGCCATTTTCAGCTCACCAGATGCTATCATTTCCTTCAAAATGGCACTTTCCTGCAGAATGTTTTCCATGGAAAGGGAGACATTCTCCCGGGCTACATCGTCCACAAAAGCCTCATTGGAAGAATCACGTACCATAGAAGATGGCGTTTTCACAGCATTGACGGCCGGCGTGATTTTGCTGAGCAAACCGGTTAGTTTGCCCATTTCCACATGATCGCAGGCTCCTTTGACGGCACCGCAGGAAGTATGGCCCAGCACCAGCAATAATTTAGCACCGGCCAGTTTACAGGCAAATTCAACGCTGCCCAGCACATCTTCGTTGATAACATTACCGGCTATTCGCACATTAAAAATGTCCCCGATTCCCTGATCGAAGATAATTTCGGTAGGCAAGCGGGAGTCGATGCAGCTTAAAATCACGGCAAAAGGATATTGTCCGGCGGCCGTTGCCTGCCGTTGAGCCTCGAAATCCCGATGCAAAAACCGATGATCCAAAAACCGCTGATTACCTTCTTTCAGCAACTGCAGCGCCCTTTCTCCGGTCATCTTTTGCTGGCTTGCCTCATCATGTGTAATGGTCATAGTATCATGGTTTAAAGTTCGTTAGAAAGAAAAGTGATTGAATCTTTGTCCAATCCATCTCTACAAAAACCTAACCTAATGGAAAAAAGATCTTTTCCTGTGATTATATCTTAAGGACAACAAAAATAGAAAAATGTACGGACGAGTTTTTCAAAATTGTTTGTTATATATTTATAATCTATAATGTTTTAATAATTTTTATCTTTGTTTTCTGATTAAGAGTTATTTTTCAAAATAAGGGATGCAAAAAAGCAGATGAGGGGATTTTTTCTTTACCCGTTCCATTTGCGTTCTGAACTTTTAAAAATGATTTGACCTTCGACTAAAAACCATTAAAACCCTAACAACTAAAAAATTAAAAATGTTTGATTTCCGACTAAAAGTCTTTTACACAGCAGCGAGGCATGCCAGTTTTTCAAAGGCAGCCGAAGAGCTGTTCATCACACAACCAGCTGTCAGTAAACATATTCAGGGACTTGAGCAGCATTTTAAAGCGAAATTATTTCTAAGACAGGGAAACAGAGTATCCTTAACCCCGGAGGGAGAAATGCTTTTCAAATACGCGAGCGAAATATTCTCGCTGTACAAAAAGATGCAATACGATATGGACCAGATGGGCAACAGAAACAGTGGTCACATCAAGCTGGGGGCCAGCACCACGCTAACGCAGTATATCCTGCCAGGTTTATTGAATAAATTTCATCATAAGTTTCCCGAAATCAGACTGGAGATACTGAACGAAAACACAGACAATGTTGAAACCGCGCTGCTGAGCAAAGAAATCGACCTGGGAATTATAGAAGGGCGCAACAAAAAGCGTGAGATCAAGTACACTCCATTCCTGAGAGATGAATTGGTCCTGGTAACCCGAAAGGACAACCCGCTGGCAAAGAAAGGAGAAGCCTCCCTGGAAGAGTTGAAAGAATTTCCTTTAGTGGTCCGGGAATTCGGCTCCGGAACCTTACAGGTCATCAGGCATTATCTCAAAGAAATGAACCTGCGCATCAGCGATCTCAACGTACAGCTTGTCCTGGGAAGCACCGAAGGCATTAAAAATTATTTAAAATCCACGGAAAGTTTCGCCTTTTTATCCATCAACAGCATCCTGGAAGAATTACGCAATGGCACTTTCAACGTGATTGAATATCCGGGGCCTAAGATGAACCGGGAATTTTATTTTATCTCCCTTCACGGGGAAGAAGAAAAAACGGCCCAGTTGTTTGAAAATTTTGTGATCGATCATCTAAAAAACTAACTGGGTTCTTTCCACATTTCTAACCCGGTTTATCAGCCTTAAAAAGCCATTCACACGGTTTTTAAACGAAATATTCAGTACATTTGGAACTGTTTCCGTTCGCTGTTAGCGTTCATAAATTTTCCGCCATGGCTGTCCGCAACCTTGATCATATTTTTCGTCCCCGACGTATCGCGCTCTTTGGTATTACCCATGATGCCAAAAGCATCGGGGGAGTGACTCTCAGAAATCTAATGGAAGGGGGTTTCCCGGGCGTGATTTATCCCGTCAATCCCAAAAGAGAAGCTGTGTTGGGCATTCCCTGTTTTCCGGATGTAAAAAGCCTTCCTAAGAAACCCGATCTGGCAGTGATCGTAAATCCGGCAGAAGAAGTCCCCGACATTCTGGACGAATGCGGAAAAGCCCGCATCAACGGAATTATCATCATGTCAGCAGGATTTAAAGAAGCCGGCGAAAAAGGAATTGCGCTTGAAGAAGAACTGAAAAAGCGTTTGAAGCAATATCCCGAGATGCGCGTATTGGGACCCAATTGTATGGGAATCATCGTGCCGGGAAGTCACCTTAACATCAGCTTTGCCAGCGGGATGCCGCAAAAGGGACACATCGCTTTTATTTCGCAATCAGGAGCATTGGGAACAGCCCTGCTTGACTGGTCAAAAGACACCAAGATCGGATTTTCATTTTTTGTGTCCATCGGCAACGCCATGGATGTAACTTTCGGCGACCTCATCGATTATTTCGGCCAGGATACCAATACCTACTCCATCATTTTATATGTGGAGACGTTGGGCGACGCACGCCGTTTTTTATCGGCTGCCCGTGCCTTTGCCAGGAGAAAACCCATCATTGTCTACAAATCGGGAAGGTTCCCGCAGTCGGTACAGGCGGCCATTTCTCACACGGGAGCGTTGGCCACCAAAGACAACATCTGTGATGCACTGTTACGCCGAGCCGGACTGGCACGGGTTTACAACATGGGTAATATTTTTGATTTCAGCGACCTCGTAGGCCGGAAAAAGATCCCCAAAGGGTTTGGCTTGGCCATCATCACCAATGCCGGCGGCCCTGGTGTCATGGCAACGGACATGCTGATCTCACTGGATGGCAAACTTGTTGCGCTGACAGATGAAAGTGTTCAGAAGCTGGATAAGATCCTTCCGTCATACTGGTCAAAAAATAATCCTGTGGATGTTCTGGGTGATGCCTCGCCAGAAACCATCAGCAAGGCACTGGAGATTGTGCTGGAACAGGAAGATGTGAATGCCATTCTGGTGATCATCACGCCCCAGGCATTGACACAGCCCACACAAACGGCAAAAAAAGTCACGGAAGTGGCTTCCAAAACCAGCAAGCTGATCATGGCATCCTGGATGGGAGGCCCCAGCATGCAGAAAGGAAAAGAAATTCTCAGCAACGCACAGGTGGCGGTTTTCGCCACGCCGGAACAGGCCATTCAGGCTTACATGACGCTCATGCGTTACTCCCAGAATCTGGAGCTTTTGTTCGAAACACCCAAAGAGGTCCCTGTCGACTTCAGTTACGACCGCGAAGCACTCCGGAAGAAATATGTCAAAGAAGTCTTCCCGAAAAACAAAGTACTGTCGGAAAATGACTCCAAAAACCTGATCACCGATTACGGGATCCGCGTTACACGACCGCAGCTGGCTGCCAATGAAAAGGAAGCCGTTCAGATCGCGCAAGCCAAAGGTTATCCGGTTGTTTTGAAAATCCAATCGCCGGATGTAACCCATAAATCGGATGTAGGCGGTGTGATCCTGAATATAGACAATGATGACATGGTGGTCCACGCGTATCGTCAGTTGCAGAAAAACTTCAAAGAGCATGCACCGAATTCCCATCTGGAAGGCATCACAGTTCAGCGAATGGCCGACACGCGTCATGCCGTGGAACTGATCGTCGGATTTAAAAAAGAAGCGTTGTTCGGGACGGTGATGATGGTGGGGATGGGAGGCGTTTCCGCTGAGCTATTCAAGGACCGTCGCCTGGAATTTCCGCCACTCAACGAGCAGCTTGCCCGGCAGATGATCCAGTCGCTGAAGATCTATCCCTTGCTGGAAGGATATCGCGGTAGTCCGCCCAAAAATATCGACAAGCTGGTGGAAGTATTGATCCGTTTGTCGTACATGGCTGCCGATTATCCAGAGATCGAGGAACTGGACATTAACCCGCTGATCGTCACACCGGAAGATGTGATCGCTCTGGATGCCCGCATTGTCATTGATCCAAACGAACTGGGAAAAGAAGACATCGATTACCGCCATCTGTTACTTCGACCTTACCCCGAAAGACTGATCAAAGAAACGCATTTGCCAGACGGAACGCCGCTGACACTCCGTCCCATCAAGCCGGAAGACGAATTCCTGTGGCTCGAAATGCTGGACAATTGCTCCAAAGACACGATCTATTCACGTTTTCGCTATGATTTCCAGTTCCGCTCCCACCCTGTGGCCACTCAGTTCTGCGTGATCGATTATGATCGTGAGATGGGCATTGTGGCGGAAATAGAAGAAAACGGCCGAAAACACCTGATCGGTGAAGGCCGACTTATCGCCGATCCCGATCTGGAAATGGCTGAATTCGCCATCCTGATCACCGACCAGTGGCAGAAAAGAGGGTTGGGATTTCTCCTCACCCAGTACTGCCTGCAGGTAGCACAGATCGCCCACGTAAAACGGGTCGCTGCCGAAACCACCGCCAACAACAAGCCTATGCTGAACCTTTTCAAAAAGCTGGGGTTTGAATTATTTTTTAATGAAGATTCCACCGTCAGCATTTCCAAGGTGGTCGAAAATAAAAACAACGGCGCTTGAAAAAAGAAGACAACATAAAACGCGCCGCTGAGATGATCCAAAGCGCGAAGTACGCTGTTGCATTTACGGGAGCCGGCATATCCGTTAAAAGCGGAATACCGACATTTCGCGGTGAAGGCGGCATCTGGAATGAAGTGGATCCCAATTATTTCAATCTGGAATTTTTCCAGAAAAAACCGGCGCTCACCTGGCAGATCATCAAAAAAGTCTTTTACGACAAACTGACCAGCGTGAAACCCAACAAAGCTCATTTTGTGCTTTCCGTCATGGAACAGCGGGGCACCATCAAAAGCATCATTACGCAAAACATCGATCACCTGCATCAGGATGCCGGAAATAAAGAAGTGGTTGAGTTGCACGGAACTTACAAAAGGCTGATCTGCACCAAATGCGGCACGGAATACGGCTACCGCTTTGCCGATCTGAATTTCCTGCCACCAACCTGCATTGTGTGTCGTGGCGTTTTAAAACCGGATTTCGTATTTTTTAATGAACTCTTACCGGAAGAATCTGTAAACAAGGCTTTTGAAGAAATACAAAAAGCAGACCTGTTGCTGGTCATCGGCACGCGTGCCGAAGTGTATCCTGCCAACACCATTCCTCAAACGGCCAAAGAAAACGGAGCCAGGATCATCGAGGTCAACGTCAGCAAAACGGCGCTGACGGATTATATCACGGATATTTTTCTGAAAGGCGATGCCAGTGAAATCATGGAGCAGATTTGCACACTGCTGACCTGTGTCGAAAATTGACTTTTCCGAAATGATTTGAAATCTCTTTACCGGATTTTGTATTCCTTGATCTTTCTGTAAAGCGTACGCTCAGAAATTCCCAGTTCACGGGCGGCATCTTTCCGTTTTCCATGATGTTTTTCCAGCGATTTACGGATCATTTCTTTTTCCTTGTCCTGCAAAGAAAAAGACTCTTCAACCACTTCTGAAGGATGGAAATTTTTATCCTCGGGATGCCCGGGTCCGGGACTTACGATTTTTACCTCGTCGGCATCCGGTTGTTTCACCAAATCAAAATGCCCCTCCTCAGAAACGTGTTTTACAAGCAATGCTTTTGATTTCTCCAAAGAAGGGTCGTCACTGCCCTTTTCCAAGATCCTGATAACGATCTTTTTCAGTTCCGTCATGTCATTTTTCAAATCAAAAAGGAACTTGAAAATCAGATCTCTGTCGGAGAAATGCTCTGTATTTTCTCCTTTGTAGAGCACAGGCAATCTAGGGCTGGCCGTTTCCGGGAGAAACATATTCAGCGTTTCGGAATCGATCAGCTTATCCTGTTCTATGATAGATATCTGCTCGGTGATATTCTTAAGTTGACGGACATTTCCCGGCCAGTGATATTCTGTCAGTAGATGAATGGCATCATCAGTGAGCTGCAAGGGAGGCATCCGGTATTTCTCAGCAAAATCAGAAGCAAACTTTCTGAACAGCAAATGAATGTCCATTTTACGCTCCCGCAACGGTGGAATATAGATCGGAACCGTATTCAATCTGTAAAAAAGATCCTGACGAAATTTTCCTTTTTCAATAGCCTGCGGGATGTTTACATTGGTGGCAGCCACCATACGAACGTCGGTTTTGATGACTTTGGAAGACCCCACTTTCATAAATTCGCCGGACTCCAGCACACGCAACAGGCGCACCTGTGTTGACAAAGGCAACTCGGCGACCTCATCCAGAAAGATCGTTCCGCCATTGGCGACCTCAAAATAGCCTTTCCTGGCTTCGTGCGCTCCGGTAAAAGATCCTTTCTCGTGACCGAAAAGTTCGGAGTCGATGGTTCCTTCAGGGATGGCACCGCAGTTCACAGCAATATAATTGCCGTGTTTCCGTGGGCTTTGAGAATGAATGATCTGCGGAAAGACTTCTTTTCCGGTTCCGGATTCGCCCGTTATTAAAACAGTCAGGTCCGTTGAGGCCACCTGCATGGCAATGTCTATGGCCCGGTTCAACAAAGGCGAATTTCCGATGATCCCGAATCGTTGTTTAACACTTTGAACGTCCATGCTGTTTTCTGTTTTTTTTAATATTATCGCAAGCTGGCGCCCAGTTCTCTTTCGAACGCCTGCTGTATTCTTTGCATGCTTTTATCTATCAGTTTATCTGTCAGGGTTTTGTTTTCATCCTGTAGAATAAACGATAAAGCATATGATTTCTTTCCTGCCGGGATTTTGTCTCCTTCGTAAATGTCAAAAATCCCAACGGATTGCAACAGTTTTCTTTCTGTCTTTAAAGCCAGTGATTTCAATTCCCCGAAGCCGATGTTTTTATCGACAACCAAAGCAAGATCGCGACGGACTTCCGGAAACTTAGCCACCGGATTATACTGAACAACCTCACGGGGAATCAAGCGGAACCACTCATCCCAGTCGACATCTGCGGCAAAGACTTCACTCTTTATACCCATGTACTTCAGCAATTCCTTGTTCAGCAACCCTATTTTTGCCAGGGCCTTTCCGTTGGAAGTCAATTGAATTCCATACTGGAAATTACCATCGTTAAACTCGTCGGATGTCAATCTTTCAGCGTTGATTCCTGAAAGCCGCATCAAACTGTCCACCAATCCTTTCAGATAGTAGAAATCGACTTTCCCGGATTGTGAATTCCAGTTTTCGTCCTGCAACTGGCCGGTGGCCATAATAATAAGATGCTTTTCTTCTTTATAGTTTTTCTGTCCCCGGGACTTATCGTAACCTTCTTTTTTGAAATATGTATTTCCGAATTCGAAAACTTTCAGGTCGTGAAGTTTTCGGTTCTGATTGTATGCGATGACTTCCAGGCCCCCGTATAACAGCGTCTGACGCAATACATTTAAATCCCGGCTCAGTGCATTCAATAACTCAACGCTGTTTTTTTCATCGAAAACTTTACTTGTTTCAAAATACTCTGCCTTCGTCAGCGAGTTGTTCATCATCTCGAAAAATCCCTGTCCGATCAGGAAATCGGAAATGGCATTCTGGATCTTTTCCGGATCCGGTTTCTGCCTCAGACTGACGGACGAGTTGATCTTATTTTCAAAACTAACATTGTTATATCCGTAAACCCTGAGGATCTCCTCCACCACATCCACTTCACGCAGCACATCCACTTTAAAGGTAGGAATACCCAGTTTCAATCCCGACGCAGAGTCTTTCATGATCTCCATCTCCATATCAGTGAGGATTTCCTTGATGACCTTCCGGTCGATCTGCATTCCCACAAGCCTGTCCACGTTGTCGTAAACAATATCTACTTCATTCTTTTGGATGGGTTCCGGATAGACATCTTTTAACTCAGAGGAAATAGTGCCACCCGCCAATTCTTTGATCAGGAGAGCAGCTCTTTTCAAAGCATAAATAGTAATATTCGGATCGGCACCGCGCTCAAAACGGAAACTGGCATCGGTTTGCAGCGTATGGCGTTTGGAAGTTTTTCTGACGTGACGTGGGTCGAAATAGGCACTTTCAATAAAAACGGAAGTCGTTTTCTCGGTCACGCCGGATTCGGCTCCGCCAAAAACACCGGCAATGCACATGCCTTCTTCCACGTTGCAGATCATCAGATCCTCAGGATGCAGCTTGCGCTCTTCATCATCCAGCGTTACGAAAGGCGTATCGGCAGGCAGCTTTTGCACCACCACTTTATTGCCTTTGATTTTGGCCGCATCGAAGGCATGGAGCGGATGGCCGGTTTCATTCAGTACGAAGTTGGTAATATCCACTACGTTGTTGATGGGGCGTAATCCGATGCTCATCAGTCTTGATTTCAGCCATTCCGGCGATTCTTTTACCTGAATGTCTTTCAAAGTGATTCCGGAATACCGCGGGCAGGCGTCTAAATCCTTTACTTCAATATCAATATCCAGCTCATGATTGTCCACGCTGAATGCATCAACATCCGGACGATTCAAATGATATTTTCTGGTTTTAAAATAACGGTTCAATCCGGCCACCAAATCACGGGCAGCACCCATATGGGAAGCGGCATCCGAGCGGTTGGGAGTGAGACCGATTTCATAAACATAATCGCTTTTCAGGTCGAAATAATCGGCAGCGGGGATGCCGGGGGCCACGCTTTCAGGCAATACCATAATTCCGTCGTGTGAACTTCCCAATCCCAGCTCGTCTTCAGCACAGATCATTCCTTCGGAAACTTCTCCGCGAATCTTTGCCTTCTTTATCTCCACCGGATCGTCACCATCGTACAACGTAGTGCCCACCGTAGCCACCAGCACCTTTTGGCCTTTTGCCACATTAGGGGCACCGCAAACAATCGGCAAAACATTTCCGTTTCCCACATCTACAGTGGTCACACTCAGTTTGTCAGCATTGGGATGCCGCTCACAGGTCAAAACGGTTCCGGTAACCACGCCCTGCAATCCACCTTTGACGGACTGTACTTCTTCCATACTTTCGACTTCCAGTCCGATATCCGTTAAAATGGTGGATAACAACTGCGGATCTACATCCAGGTCAACGTATTGCTTCAACCAATTATACGATAGCTTCATCTCTAATTCTCTTTAATCTTTTTACTCCGTCTTTACAGCATAAATGCACTGCTTTCGCAGGCTGCAAAGTTAAGAAAAATTCAGGGCACTGACATTTTGTCGGTATTTTTTAAGGCCGAGATTACCAAACATTTGGTATCTACCTGCCGTATTGAAAATACGTACCTTTGTTTTTCAAAATCAAGAACGATGCTTATAGATCAAAATATGAAAATGGCCGACGTCGTGTTGCACGACCCGACGCTGGTTCCCATCATCAACCGGTTTGGGGTCCATCTGGGAATGGGCGATCAAAGTATTCGTGAAATCTGCAAGAACCATGATCTTCATCTTCAGTTTTTCATCACCATATTGAATGCCTTTCACGATCAGCTGTATTTTCCCAAAGAACAATTACAGCGTTTTCCGGCCGCACTCTTCGTCGATTATTTACAAAAGGCCCACCAGTATTTTCTGGACGAAAAAATTCCGGAGATTGCCGGGCTCATCAAAGAAACCATTGAAGAAAGCAGTGTAAATCAGAAAAAATATGCGATCATCGAACGGTTTTTTGTACACTACCGTGATGAGTTCAGGACTCACATCCAGCGGGAAGAGGTAAAAGTTTTCCCTTATGTCCTGAAACTGGAAAAAGCGTTGGAGGAAGACGAGATCACACCAGAGATCGAGCGGTTGTTTCACGAATATCCCATCACTGAATATCAGGCCGAACATGAAAATGTAGAAGAAAAAATCTTTGATCTGAAAAACATTATTGTCCGGCACCTGCCCACACCCAATAACGACAGGTTGTGGTATCAGATTCTTCGCGAGATTTTCACCCTGGAAAAGGAGCTCAATGAACATTCCCGCATTGAAGATCTGATTCTTATTCCCAAAGTTAAAGCCATGGAAAACGAATTAAAATCAAAAATGGCATAATGGGAAATCTCAGAACGGTTGTAATCATCGAGAAGAACCTGCTGATACAGGCAGGACTGGAATCGATCATCTCTGAATTGCCCAGGCTGGTTATCTTAGGCTATTTCACCGGCGACGAACCCAATCTAAACGTATTGCTGGCCAAACAGGCCCCAGACATCTTGTTTTTGAACCCGCAATGTTTGGATGTACCTGTCACTGCCTTTCTGAATCAGATCAAAAGAAAAATCAATCCTTTGATTTTCGGCATCCTGGATAATGATGCACCCGAAGCTATGAAAAGTCCCTTCGCCAACAGGTTGATGTTTTCTGACAATAAGCAACAGATTCAGCATAAAATCAGAGAACGATGCAGACTCGACAACGAAGCACCGGAAAAGGAACAGGTGTTAAGCGCTCGCGAAATCACCGTTTTGAAACATGTGGTGCTGGGCCTTACCAACCAGGAAATTGCAGACAAGTTGTTTTTAAGCGTACATACGGTGACAACGCACCGAAAAAACATCAACAAAAAGCTGGGCATTAAAACCGTTAGCGGACTTATGGTTTACGCCCTGATGAACCAACTGGTAAATATGGAAGAACTGGGAGATGAGATTTGATGTTCATCGATTTTCTATAAAAAATTCATAATTTTCAACATTGAATTTGAGATTACGCACTAATCCTCAGAAAAAACCTTTATTTTTGCAGTGCTTATTTTAAAACAATCTAAATAACAATGAAGACTATTGGATTATTTTACGGATCCACTTATGGAATGACCGAAAAGATTGCGCACAAAATCAAAAATGAATTCGGAGATCAGCCCGTTGACATATTAAATGTTAAAGATGCGGAACTGGAAGATATCGATAAGTATGAACATCTGATTTTCGGGACTTCTGCATGGGGAATTGGCGAAATGCAGGATGACTGGGAACGGGCCATCGTAAAATTGGAGCAAATTGATTTCTCAAAGAAAAAACTGGCACTTTACGGCCTGGGCGATCAAAAAGATTATCCTGAAAGTTTTGTAGACGGCCTGGGAATTTTATACTGCCGCCTTCCTGATAAATCGTGTGTTGTAGGTTACTGGCCGACAAAAGATTACAAATTTTATTTCTCGCTTGCAGACAGGGAAGAGAAGTTTGTGGGCCTTGTTATTGACGAACACAACCAACCTGAAAAAACAGACGAGCGCATAAAGAAATGGGTTGCCCAACTGAAAAAAGAGTTTAAATAACCCGTCACTGAAAATTAAATCTCATAAGGCACATTGTCCTTCCGGGGAAGAGATGAATGAAATCCGGCTTAAAATGCCGTTGTTTGAAAGAAACCGACCGTTAAAAACCGGTTTTGATTATTTATCTGCTAACGAATCCGGAATCTGAGTTCCGGAACAAAACCGAAAGGAGATCATCATGAGATTCAACCTGTTATTTATCTTCATCAGCGCGGTATTCCTATCTGGATGTACAAATTTAAAAGCGCAAAAAAAAATGTCTGACAGCAAACTGATTTATAGCGGAAAATATGAAACTGCCACCCTTGCAGGAGGATGTTACTGGTGCATGGATGCAGCCTTTGAAAACATCCCGGGTGTCGTAAAAGTAGTTTCCGGGTTTGCAGGCGGACATGTAAAAGATCCCTCCTATGAGGAAGTCAGCACCGGAACCACAGGAGCCAGAGAAGCCATTCAGGTAATCTTCGACCCGACCATCACCAGTTATGCGGAGATTTTGGATGTTTACTGGAAACAATTCGACCCCACCGATGCCGGCGGTTCGTTTGTCGACAGAGGTTCGCAGTACGAATCGGCGATCTTCTATCATGATGCAACGCAGAAAGAATTAGCCGAGCAGTCCAAAAATGAACTGGCCCATTCGGGCATGTTCCACAAACCCATCGTCACCAAAATTGAAAAGTTCACCGCATTTTATCCTGCCACCAGCGATCAGCAGCATTTTTACAGAAAAAGCCCGATACGGTATAACTTTTATCGTGAGCACTCCGGACGGGACCAGTTTATCATGGGCGTTTGGGGCGATAAGGATGTGGACAACTACAAAAAACCGACAGAAGCCAAGATCAAAAAAGAGTTGACGCCATTACAGTACCAGGTGACTCAGAAGAATGCCACGGAAAAACCTTTCGACAACAAATACTGGGATAACCACAAAAAGGGCATCTATGTGGATGTGGTGACCGGTGAACCGCTGTTCAGTTCTACGGACAAGTACAATTCAGGTTGTGGCTGGCCCAGCTTTACCCAACCCATCGACCCGAGATATCTTGACAAAAAGGAAGACCGTTCTTACGGTATGGACCGCGTGGAGGTACGCAGCAAGTTCGGTAATTCGCACCTGGGTCATGTTTTCGATGATGGCCCGACACCTACTCACTTGCGGTATTGCATCAACTCGGCTTCCCTTCGCTTTATTCCCCTTGAGGACATGAAAAAGGAAGGCTACGGAGCTTATTTGTATCTTTTTAAGGAACAGAAAGCCAAAAAATAGTATTCCCGATTTTTCAATTTTCTGTCAGAACATATAGGCGTTGGGCATGTTTTTTTTGCCGCGAAAATAGAATCTTTTCATGACCAGGCCGTGAAATCCCATGGCGAGCAGTAATCCTGCCAATGGCAGTAACAATCCGGAAACATTGAGCTCGTTAAAGAACCCGCTGATGCTTCCCAAAAACTGAACATCCGGCTTTCCGGAATTGAGATATTCTGTAGCTTTAGTGATCCATGCCGGCGCCGAAGAAGAAGTGGCCGGTGCCAGCATGGCAAAAACCACGACGGCCAGGATAAAAAAGGCTACGATCACCCATCCCAGTTTTGAGATTACGGGGCGGTAACTTTGAAGTTTTACCTCCATCCTGACTTTATCCATCACATCTTCGGTAAAATGGAACGAAGGCGATTCAAGACGCTCTTTTTTAAAGAGTTTCTTCAACGCGTCATCAAACTCTTTTTCCGTGAATTTGGGGTCCGTATTCATGATATTCATTTTTTTCAAATCTGTAAAGCCTCTTTCACAGGCAACAGTTCCTCGAACAATTTCTTCCGGATTCTGAAAAGCTTAATTTTCACATTCGAAACCGAAAGCCCGGTCACATTTGCCATTTCTTCAACGGGCAAGTTATCAAAATAGTATAAATGCACGAGCCCCTGATCCGCTTCAGGAAGCCTTCTCAAGACTCTGTTCAGCATCTCTGATCGGATTTCTTGATCCCGCCAGTCTTCCTCCGCATCTTCCAACGAACGCACCATGCCTCCCGGAATATTCTCTATTGAGATCTCAGCATTCTTTCTTTTTCTAAGCCTGGAAATACATTCATTGTAAGCAATTCTGTACATCCAGGTAGAGAATTTTGCTTTCTGTTTAAATTTCGGCAAGGCCTTGAAAATTTTCAGGAACACATCCTGCGACACTTCTTCTGCTTCTTCCCTTTGATGAACCATACGAAGCGCCAGGGAGTATACCATATCCTTGTATTTATTCACCAGGAGTCCAAAAGCTTCAGTGTCTCCCTGAATCACACGGTTTGCCCATAGCATGTCTTCCTGATCGCTTTTCATTGTAATTTGGACGCGCGTCGCTCTTTTTGGTTACGCATAAAATTACAAATTTTAAAGCTGCTGAGCAAGAAGTTTTTATAGCATAGAAAATAAAAATTTGTAACCCGTTTTAAAATCTGTCGTCATAAGTGTAAAAATTGAATGTTGCACTTTAAAATTGATGAACCATGGAAGATGTATTAGTTCCTCTGATTGTATTTGCGAGTATTTTTGGTGTTATTTATGTATTCCTGACCACCCGTAACAAAGAGCGGCTGGCGCTGATCGAAAAGGGTGCCGATGCCAAGCTCTTTAACACAGGAAAAGTCTACAACTTAAAACACGCTTCGCTTTCCCTCGGGATGTTCCTTATTGGTATTGCGCTGGGAATTATTGGCGGCGCTTTATTAAAGTATAATACCATGCTCGATCCGGGCTCTGCTTACTCGTTGAGCATTTTCTTCTTTGCCGGCCTCAGCCTGGTGATCTACTTCTTCGTCGCCCGGAAACTGGATGACAAAGCTTGATAAAATTCAGCGATAGTTTTAAATAAAAAAGGGGGCGAAAATTCGCCCCCTTTTTTATTACAGTTTTATCAACATCAATAACCCCGGTTCGAAAGAGTGACGAACCACCGGTACCGGACTTATTTAACCACCATCATTTTTCGGGTGAGCGTACTACCCTGAGCGGTGATTTTGTAAAAATAAATACCCTGCCTCAGGTCACGGGCATCGAAATCAACGGAATAATTGCCGGGAGCCTGATAATCATGCACCAGCGTTCCGAGACTCCTCCCTCTGATATCAAAAACCTCAAGTTTCACCACGCCTCCTTTTTCAATGGAATAAGAGATTTTTGTTTTTGATGCCACCGGATTAGGACTGTTCTGCCAAAGTTTCACGCCATTTTCCACGTTAAACCTTTCAGTAGTCACACCGGTTGTGATATCACTGATCTCCCCGATTTTCAGATAGTACCTGTTTTTGTCGGTATCAAAAACAAGGTAGGCGATCGGGTTTACTGAAGTACCGGTCGTTACGAGGTTATAGAATTTTTGCTCGCCTGTGTTGGTCTCAAGCGGCGAATCCGAGATAAAAGAATGATCTTCGGTATATTTTACGAGCGTACTTGGAACACTGTCCACACTGGGATACACAAGGAAGATGTAGGTTGTATCCTGAATCAAAACGGGTCGGACAATATAGTAGGAATACGGTACCATCATGGTATCAACGGTCCAGTTATGGTTTTTGCTTTTGCACATTAAAAGAAGCTCATTGAAGTCACTGGAGGGTGGAGTTCTGAACATGGCAACCCGTGCTTCCTCGTTGTTAAAACTACTCTCCACCCTCACGACATAAGACGTGGGATGAGGAGCCGGATACACCACATCGTTGTAAAGCACCTGCATGGGGGACCAGTCTGTACCGTCAAAAGATTTCATCTCAACCTGACAATCGTACCGCTGATACCAAAGGGCAAACAAACTGTCGTTGTTCACCACCATGGAAGGGGCATTCAGAATGATGTTGTCATAATCGCCCAGATTGTAAGTATGCAAGGTATCGCCCTTACCCCAGGTTCCGCTGATATTGTTGGAATAAACCACATTGTATTTTGTGGCAAACCAGGCGTAGTCGTAGCCAATATAATGTTGATGGTTCTGATACGTTATCACCTGATTAGAGCTTAAATAACTCACCGTTGAACTCATACCCTGGCTATTCTGAACAAGCGAGTCATTAATTACGTTCGTCTGCGTGATCCAGTCACCGGACTGATTGGTTACATAATTCATATGCGACGGCGGATAGGAATTGCTGCCGTAATACACCGGGGACCCCCTGTATTCATACAAAACGTGCAACTTGTTCTGTTCATCAACGGTAGCGGTCGGCGACTGCGCCACAAATCTCGAGGGCATTCCGGTGTGGGAAAACACGGATATTGTATCCGGTGTGCTCCAGGCCCGGCCGAGATAATCGGAGGAACGATGAATGACATAATCCACCGTGTCGGTGCGCAGCACATAAAAAAGATGAAAATCACCCGTGTTATCACAGATCAGAGCTTGCCGGCCCATGGTGATGCTGTAAGTACTGGAATCCAGTACCGCAATCTGGTTTATAACCGTATTCTGAGACCAGCCATAAGCATTGCTCATCAGGATGAAGAACATGCTGATTAAATACTTTAATGTTTTCATTTTCTTAGGATTGATAGTGTTTGTTCAAAAAGCCATACTTTATCACAACTGCGTTTTCAGCAGCCAAAAAGGGAGTAAAAACGCCCTGACGGAAACACTATTCCATTTGAACAAACGGGATCTTTCCTAAAGAAAGACATGGGGTAAACAATTGCATAGGAGTTCTTTAGTTAATAATCTGGGATTAAGATACTAATAAAAATCATAATATGCAAATTTTTTCCATGTACGAAAGATTTAAAATCTGTTCCCGAATACTTATGAAGCGCTGTGTGTGGAAAGCCTAAAAAGATTTATCAGAATATTTTAGGGATTATTTTGCGGGTACGCTCACGATATTTTTCGTAATCGGCACTGAATTCCTTCAAAAGCAAATTCTCTTCCACACGAATCCGGTACAATATTGCTACGAGGACTGGCATGAATGTCAGCAGAACGGATACGAAGCTGTTCATGGCCACCGCCAGGCCCAGACACATCATCAGGAGTCCCGAATAACTTGGATGCCGGACTCCTTTGTATATACCATCGGTTTTCAGTTTATGATCTTCGCGAATAACCACGTTGACGGTAAACTCATGCTTTAGTTGTAGAATGGCAATCCAACGGATAATGGCACCCGCCAAAAAAAGACACAAGCCCAGAATTGCGACAACGTCGTTCAAGCCACTCCAAGATCTGTGATCTGCCGTCCCGAATCCCAGGGTGATGCCGGTCGTTATCGCGACCCAGATAAAAGTCATGGACATCCGGTCGTTTTTTGTTTTTACCCCTTTTTTCCATGAATATCTGACGGTCATCAGCGCAAATTCCGAAAGGAAAAAGAGCACAGAAATAAAAACAACAAATTGAATCTTCATCTCTTTAATATATTGGATGTTATACAAATCTTACAGAGTCTTCAAATCGCCAAATGCGAAAGTGAAAACAGATCTATAAAAAAGTGGATGATAATCAGCACTTTCAGGTTTTTATATTTCAGATAGTAAAATCCAAAGATCAATCCTACCGCCAACGGGAAGATGATATTAGATATCGTACCGTACTGATAATGTGCGAGCCCGAAAAGCAAAGCAGACACGATGACGGCCCAGAATCCGTTTCTGAAAAGGATCTCAAACCTGGGGATCAGATAACCTCTGAAAATCATCTCTTCGACCACGCCGGCGGTGATACAACTCAAAATGAGCAGGACAGGCCTGTGCTTCAGGTAAGCCGTCATGGCTTCCAGCAGCTGACTGTGTTCTTTTTTAAGCCCGAAAAGCACCGGTATCACATTTGAAAGTAATACCAGTCCCACGATCACGATAACAGAAAGTGCAATAACGGGAAATGAGTATTTCCGGTCCTTCCACAAAAGAAATTTCTGTTTTTCGATTTTGACGGAATAGAGATACATGCAGAGCAGCCAGCACCACAGCAAACCTTTTGCAAGATAACCGTATGAAAGAAACTGCCCGTCGATACTTCTTGCCACAAAATACAGAACAAATTTGAGGATCACGGCCAGGATAATCCCCGCAAGCATGAGCTTCGTAACCCGCTGATTTACATTTTCCATCTTCTGAGTTTTAAAATCGCAATGCAATATTAAAGCATCGCCTGCCCAAATAAAAGTTTTTGGGACAGACTGTCAGAATTTGTGATAGAATGCAACAAGAGGAGGGAAAAGTGCTGTCGGATAAATTTCCCCGGTTACGAATGACGCCGGATTCTGCTTTTCACACTTTTGGTAAAGTTTCTTGAAACAGGGATTTCCTCCCCGGCATGCTCCAAAATAAGTTTCAATCCAAGCGAATTTCCTTTCGCCTGGATCACCCTGTCGATGTTCACCATAAACGCCCGGTGACACCTTACGATGTTGGGAAATGCCGCTACCTGGTCTTCGGCCCGTTTCAGTGCACAACGCAAAATATCCACCACCAGGTTTTTGTCCCTGACGTGAAAGACCTTGATGTAATTCCCGATGGACTCGATGTAAAGCAGATTTTCACCGGCGATCTCCAGTCGGTCTTTTCCGTTGTCCGGGATCAGCGTCACAATGTGATGTTGCGTCTCTCCTGCTCTCAGTTTCAGTTCACGGTTGAAATCCTCGGCCTGTTTCAGGTTTCGCGAAAGCAGATGATTCCGACTGATCAGCGTGAGTCCCACGATCGGGATGATGCCCACCAGCAGAGTGTAAAGCTGGAATGAGAGAAAAAGCCTCCACGTCCATGAAGAAAAGACAGCAGCCGAATAAAGGAAATTTCCGATCCCGATAGAGAAAATAATAAAAATGAGCCACAGGATCTGCTTTCTCACATTCCATGCGGCTGCGTCGAACCATTTTCTAAAGAACTGCCGGACCACAAAGAGATCAAAGACAAGGATCACAAAAGAAATCAGTCCGTATCCGGCAAGCATCAGTTCACTGTATCTGCCCTGAAAAGCCGTGCCGAAGGGCCGGAAGATCATCATGAACGACCCGATAAACATGCTGATGGAAATCACCAGCTTCCATCGGTCTTTAAACATCGGATAAGGCTGATTCAGGTATTCCTTTAGCATCACTTTGGAAGTATTAATTTTTCAAAGCTACCATTTTCGTGTGAAATGCGCCTTCCGCTTTTCAAAATTCAAAAAGATGTAGCAGACCGATTCTAATGGCTTTACCTGAGAAAGCATGTGTCCAGTGGATTTCTGATCATTCGGTGACCTGATACGGGCCACTTTGGGCCATCACAAAAACAACTCTCTATTCATCAAATCTTCACAATCATCTTGCCTTTGTTTTTCCCGTCAAAAAGATCAATAAAAGCCTGCGGAATGTTTTCAAATCCCTCAACAATGGTTTCTGTGTAAGTCAGTTTGCCTTCCTTTAACCAGGAAGACAATTGCCCGAAGGCTTCAGGGAACTTACCGGAATAATTGCCGATAATAAAGCCCTGCATCAACGCGCTGTTCTTTAAAATGAACGGTTCCAACCGCGGTCCCGTGGGCATGGTGGTTGCATTGTAAGCAGAAATGGAGCCGCAAACCACGATTCGGGCAAACTTGTTAATGTCGGCCAAAACGCTGTCGGTAATGGTTCCGCCCACATTATCGAAATAAACATCCACACCTTCCGGGCAAGCCCTGGCAATGGCCTGACTCATATCTGCTGTGGTGCGGTAATTAATGGCCTCATCAAAACCAAAATCTGTTTTCAGCATAGCTGTCTTTTCATCCGTTCCCGCAATACCCACGACACGGCATCCCATTATTTTACCAATCTGTCCGACCACGCTACCTACAGCGCCTGCTGCTCCTGAAACTACCAGTGTTTCACCACTTTTCGGTTTACCTATTTCCATCAACCCCAGATAAGCAGTCAG
>CAYWBO010000028.1:29354-30736 GCA_964456625.1 uncultured Lentimicrobiaceae bacterium
GAAACGAAACGTGTTTTCAGCATGACTTCGTTCACCTGCAAAGAAGGTATCTCCTGCTGGATTATTTTAAAATCGGTCAGTTGTGGTCTTCCAACCGGCCTTTTGTTCAATATGATTGTTTTGTTCATTGCTTTAATTTTTAAAGTTTTCTGTCAATGTTTCCAGTGCCCTGTTGTTCAAGAGAGCCGAACGATTCGATTTTATCCGACTCAACCACCTGAGCATCAGGTTTGGTATTCGCAAGATAGATCATGGCTTGTGCAATAATCTCTGCCTCTATCAATCTGTATTTCCTCAACCTGCCAACCATAAGTGGTTGTATCAATTTGGCAAATACTATGCCAGCCCCCTCTCCAAACCGCTTTGTTTTTCTCTTGCCACCGATAAACGAAGGCCTTAAAATATACGTGTTGGGAATTTTCTCCTTCAGGACGGCCTGTTCCATTTCACCTTTGGTACGGCTGTAGAAAATTTTGCTTTTGTGATTGGCTCCCAGGGCCGAAATGACCGAAAGCGTTTGAATGTTGTTGGTTTTGCAGAGTTTTGCTGCCGACACAGGGATTCCAAAATCAATCTTATGATATAATGACCTGTCCGGGGTCTGTTTGGCAGTGGTCCCAATACAGCAATAAACTTCATCGGCTTTAAAATCCTTTTGAAAAGATTCCAGTTCCAGCAGATCACCGATAAATTCCCTGACTTTCGGATTGCTTATTCCCGGACTTCTCCGGGCAAATATCTTCACGGAATCGTAACGATCGTCTTCGAGTAATTTTTGCAACAGCAGGTTTCCGGTTAAACCGGAGGCTCCTAAAATAATGGCAGTTTTTCCCATGGTTTTGTTTTTTATTCCGTACGCACAGGCATCGGAAATTAAAAAACAAAGTTACAGGATATCCAATGATCTCTCACTGAATTTAAATCAATGTCTATTCTTTTGCAGGAATCTTACTCATGGCCCGTTCCGTCATGGCGGTGATGGTCAGCGAAGGGTTCACGCCCGGATTGGCCGAGATGGTGGAACCGTCGCAGACATACAGATTTTCATACCCAAACACTTGATGGTTTTGGTCAATAACACCTTCCTCCCGGTTCTTTCCAATCACACAACCTCCCAGAATGTGCGCCGTGGTAGGAATGCCGAACAGTACTTCGGTGGTCATCACATAGGGCGAGCCGTGAATGACTTTGGCTGTTCTTTCCGCCAGTTCTTTTGCCCTGGGAATAAAAGAAGTAGGCGCCTTGCCGGTGGAAACCTTTGAACTCAAATTAAACAACCCTCTTTTGAAGCGCAAAGTACTGTCGAGATGTTGCATGAAAAGCAAAATCACCGACTCTTTGGAGAAGTTTTTAGAGAAGTACATCCGGGGCATTAAAAGCGG
>CAYWBO010000029.1:0-28815 GCA_964456625.1 uncultured Lentimicrobiaceae bacterium
ACCCTGGCCTGTGTGGCACCTCCCGTATTCCAGGGCACCAGTACCGAGGTCACGGTTCCGGCATCCTCCAACGTACGGCTCAAAACTTCAGGCTTTAAGCCGCGGTCCTGAAAGGCATCGTGGTACATTTCGCCCGGCACGACAATGGAAATGTATTGATCGGATGCCGTGATATTAAAGAAAATACAGGATGCAGCGGTAGAAGTTATCAAGGATGCATCGGTTTTGACCAGTTTCAAAATGGAACGGGTCAGTTTTCTGAGCATCCCATTGGCCTCCATCACACCACCGAAAACCATCGCCGAAAGGATAAGCCAGATCGTTTCCAGCATGCCGGACATTCCGCCGGTAGAGAACAAATCGTTGATGGTTTGATTGCCTGTGTCGATGGAAGTATGTCCGTAAATGGCTTGCATGACACCAATATAGGATGCTTTGGCATAATTACTTGTAATATGCGTAAGCTGCTCTATGATTTGCGGCTGAAATATTACGGCAGCGATGCCTCCCAGTACAACACCAATACCCAGTGCCGGTAAAGGAGGCATTTTTTTTATGATGACAACAAATAGAATGACAGGGACCAGAAAAAGCCAGGGTGTTATGTTAAAAGTATGGGTGATCGTAGCTTGCACAGCTTCAACACGGGAGGCTGTTTCGATGGGATGAAATGCAAATCCGATGATCAGAAAAATGATGAGCGTAATGGACATGGACGGGATCGTGGTATACATCATATATTTGACGTGGGTAAAAAGGTCAGTGCCGGAAACCGCTGGTGCCAGGTTGGTAGTATCTGACAAAGGGGAGACTTTGTCACCGAAATAAGCCCCGGAGACAATGGCTCCGGCTACAATGGCCTTGTCGTACCCCATGGCATCACCTATTCCAAGCAGGGCCACTCCAATTGTTGCTATGGTTGACCATGAACTTCCTGTTGCTACCGACACCACACTACAGGTAACTACAGCAGCAAAAAGGAAGATGCTTGGATGCAGCACTTTCAGTCCGTAGTAAATAAGTGCGGGGACGACACCACTAATTAACCATGTGCCCGCAATGGCTCCGATCAGGAGCAAAATGAGGATGGCCGGCATGGCGGTCCCGATAGTTTTTACGATCTGCTCTCTCATTTCGGTCCAGGAATATCCCAGACGAAGTCCTAAAATCCCGGCCAGTGCGGCGGCAGTCATCAAGGCCACCTGATTGGCACCCTGAAGTGTATCTTTCCAAAATAAAACATTGAAAGACAGTAGTATAATTAAAAAAACAATGGGAATCAATGCCTCAATCACGTAAGGCTCCCGCTTCTCTTTTGTCATGGGCAAACCCGATTCGGTTAAAGAGTGCAAGGTAATGATTTTTGTGGCGATCCATCATAAGGTCAAAAGGATTTCTTTTTTACGCAGATTTTGTTAGAAATTCACTTTTAGGGAAAAAGAAAGTTGAAGAAATGAAAATAACAAGGGCTATTTTTTGTGGCGGGCTTCCAGTGCCTTTTGACGTTGGATCAGGTTTAGCAATGTTGTTCCGTTAAGGTAGCCCTTGATCATATCATTTAAACCGGTCCAAAAAGGATTGGCGCTGCAGGTGGCTTTTAATTCGCAGTCATAAATGCCATCGGCGCAGTCAACAATTTGAACGTCAGCCTGAAAGGCATTCATAATATTAAGTGTTGTAATCTCCGATGCAGGCCTCGCTAACACATAACCGCTTTTCCTCCCGGCTTTATTTCGGATCAGGCCGGCAGTTTTTAAGCCTCTGATAATGTGATCTAGATAACGTATGGAAATATTCTGGTGCGCAGAGATATTTTTTTGAAGCACCCCTGTTTGCTCTTCATCCATAGCAATCTCTATCATTACGCGTAGGCCATACCGTTGTAATGTATTAACTCGCATCGATGTTTTTGGGTCGTTTAGGTAACTTTGCGATAAAAGTATAAAATAAAATTGATGTTGAGCATGTCTTTGATACGGATTAACCCAAAAAAGTACCTTTTAGGGGTTAATTTAAAATCAGACAATTTAAGCTCAATTTTTCCTTTCAGCTTTGTATAAGTTTTTGTATCCCGGAGAAGTGAGACGGGAACTTCATAAGTTTGTTTTACGTTGGTAATCTGAATGGTAATCAGAACCGTTTTTTTACTGTGGTCTTCGAACCGGTTCAAAGTTTTGGGATCATAATATAATTTAATTAGGGGAAATTGATTGGCACGAACCAGGTTCAGAAAATCGTCGCGCATATGCCTGTTGCTGAACAGAAGTTTATTGACGGGTATCTGAATTAAACCGTTTTGTTGAGACGAACAGCCGGTATCTGCCGAACTGGTGATTTCCAGTCTTTTTTTGAAATAATAGCGTACAACGAAATCCTGAACATTACTTTCCCCGGAGATGATGATTTTATTCTCACCGTCAAACCGTCCCGGCTTTTGTGCCGATACCTGAAAAGCAAAAAACACAAGTGTGATGAAGAGCAATATTCTATTCAGGAATTCTTTTTTCATTTTTATCGGATGAAAATAAAAGGCTGCTTCCCGGCTTGAAATATCCAAATTCCGGTCAGCAGCCCTTTAGGTTATACTTTAGAATGAAATACCTGCTTCAAACATAAGTCCTTTGAAACCTGCATTGTTTCCGTAATCTTGCGTGAAGTTTTTATACGTCTGATTTACGTATTCAGCTTTGATGATGATATTTTTGGTGAAGTACCATCCCAGGGCGCCTTCGAAACGCGTTACAGACTGGTTCTGATGATTGTCTACACCGTTGATGCGGGCGCCCACATAGAAATTCTGATCGGCTCCGAAGTAATACAGTGCATTCAAAGCGTACTGACTGAAATTGAAATCCTGTCCGCCGTAAAGTACGGTTCCTTTTGCACTTTCCAGGGTCCCGAAGAACTGGAGACCGTTGTATTTTGCAAAAACGTTGAACATATAGCTATTGTCTTTGTTTGTGAATCCGGGTCCCCAGCGGCCGGTAAAAGGATTTGCTGTGATGTCAACATCGGAAGATGAATTGGTTTGCGGAAGCATGACCAGGTAGAAACGAGTTCCGGTGCGTTCGCCGTAATACAGTGTTCCAAAGCTGTTTTTTGCACAATTGTAACCTGATAAAGAAACCCTCAAACGAAAATCGTTGTTAAAGGTTTTATCAAAACCGACTTTCCAGTAATAGGCCAGTTGTTTTAAGGTATACTGAGGTGAATAACCCGAATAACTGCTGTAGTTTACCAGGGATTGTTTCAATGAGCCTGAAGAAACCCCACCCATCAGGTAAAATCCGTTGTTTCTGAACAACAATTCTGCTGCCGGGGCTGTAGTCCAGCCGTCCATCACCAGGTTGCCTACAAAAGGATTGTGAATAATATTCCCGTTATCTGTTCTGAAGAAGTGAGCGTCGCCATAGTTGAGGCCCATTTCACCCACTTTCAAGGTCAGATATTTCATAAAACTTTCCGTTCCTTTGATGGGCAAGCGATCGATCAATAAGTATCCGCCTTTTACCCAGGTGTCATTGTGGTGTTTTGAGGAAAGGTAAACCGTTAAGTGAACTTTGATGCCGGGGGCCAGATAAGCACCGATGTTCATATTGGCTGTCGGCAGGTTAAATCCTTTTCCCAAAGGAACAAGGGCGGAATCTGCATGTTGGTTCAAAGCCTGAAACTGTAAGGCGAAATCGCCTCCCACATGGACTTTTACTTTATTAAAAGTCACATTATCCAACTGCGGTGCTTCAAATTGCTGTGCCCACATGGTTGTTGACACGATCACCGCTAATACTAAAAGAAATAATCTCTTCATTTTGAATATTTTTAATTGTTAATTAATTAATTTAGGGTTTGTTATTTATTAAACTTCAAATTAAAGTGGACCTTCACATCATTTCCGGATTTGATGGTCCCGAACAAAGCTGTCGGGGGTTTTATGCCGTAATCTGACATGGAAACAGGATAGGCAGCGGAAACGGAGATTGTGTCGTTTTCCAGCGTTCCCTGAATGGGAATGCTCACCTGTTTTGTGATCCCTGCAATGGTAAGTTTACCACTTATTTTTCCGGAAAACTGATTTCCGGAAAGCGTCATTGTTGTTTCCTGATCCGATACAAATGATACGGTAGGATATTTGCTTTTCTTTAATGCCGTGAAAGTTTTACTTGACATGAGCGATGACTCGCTTTCCAAATTCCCAACCTGGGCATTAAACCGAACATCTTTTACAATAATTGTCTGGTTGTCGGGTTCGTTGGCCTGAAAACTAACGTCAAACTTTTTGAGCCCCTCACTCCAATTGTGTAGTGTGGAAGTTCCCGTAACGGAAACGGTGCTGGCACCATTGGATTGATACTTATTGAAGGTCTGGGCTTTAGCCTGAAATCCTATCAGCAGTAGGGCTGCCAGAGAAATTGACCATTTTATTGATTTCATTTTTTTAATATTTTATTATACTAATACTATAGAATTACTAGGACAAAATTACAAGCTATAATTTTACAAACAACACATGCAGTAAAAAAATTCACAAAAGAATTTAATTTATACTGGGTTTAGATAATTAGTAATTTAACATACAAATAATTTCCTGATTAATAATTATTTATATTTTTTAGTTTTGAAAAGGGGGATGCTTAGAATAAACCTAAGATGTGCCTGAAATGGACTATTTAGACAACTTCTAAGAGAAAATGGGTCTGTTTTTTTCTGGAAATGGGATAAAAGGGAATGGTGAACGGCTATTTTAACTTTTGGAGTCCTTGGGATTATTGTGTTTTCATATGTCCGATTTATGACTCAAATTCGGATTTCATTCCTCTTTTTTTCATTTCCTCTTCCAGCTTCTTGGGAAATCCCGGTCTGCAGGAGCAGTTTTTGTTGTGCTTGATGTGCCACTGAACCCTTTGTTCAAAGGTGGCATTTTTGGGCATCTTATTTCTTAGGTGCCATTCTTTGTTGATTGTCATAGGACATTTATATTGTCTTTTTAAATCATCAGTTTTTGTTATAACAAAGTTAACTAATTCATGCAGGAAATAAAATTTTATGATAACCTCGACCATCATCTTAATAAAGAGAAGAAAATTGCCGGAACTATCTTGAGCGAATTTCTCTTCTCATGAACATCACATAAGAAATAACGAAACACAGAATGGTCCCTGCGATAAGTCCTGTAACCTGTGGCCAGACAAGTAAGATACTTTGCCCTAGCGGAAGTGCTCCAGGAATGGTTCCATAAACCTGTTGCATGGTCAATGGCCCCAGACTTCTGACCGTTGGTACCAGCAATGTGGTGGTGGCATCACTGAAGAGCTGGTTGGGGACGACTCGCATCAAACCTAGTTTAAGTTGTTCCGCAAAATACATTTGGGATCCCGTTGCCATTTGCGCTGGCACCACTGATTTTGAGATCAGGTTGACAATGATCGGGTAAAAGACCGTAACAAACAGCCAGATGGCGATCATCGTCAATGCTGACGTAGCAGGCTGTCTGAATTTTACTGAGAAAAGGATCGACAGATTCAACCAGAAAGCGACGTACAGGATGCTGAGAATGATGAAAAAGATGATGCGCCAGAATTCTTCCGGTGTGGGAGGGATGCCGATGGAAATAAGTCCCAGGCCCATCACCAGGAATCCCAGCGCAAAAAACATAAAAGTGATCACTGTGAGCGCAGCAACAAATTTGGCATTCAGCAGATAATCACGGTGAATAGGCTGCGCGAGGATATGGCTCATGGTGCCACGGTTGTGCTCCGAGTTTATGGCGTCAAATCCCATCCCGATCCCTAACAACGGCCCAAGAAATGTGATGAAAACAAAAAAGGACGGCAAGGTGCCGTTGGAAACCGTAAAAAGTTTCAGAAACAGAAATGACGTATTTACATGAGTGGTTTTTATAGCCTCGCTTAAGCCGTTTAAAGACGTATATAACGATCCCAGACAAGTCAGAGCAATGATGGCGATCAGGATAACAAACCGCCAGCTACGCACCTGATCGGAGATCTCCTTTTGCAGGATAACCCTGAAGGGATGAAGCCGTGTATTTTCGTTTTTGGATACTCCCAAAAGATGAAGCGGGTTAAACTTCGTCCCCGCCTGTGTTTGATTTATAATGTTATTCATGATCACCTCCTCCTTCGAAATACCGGTAGTAAATCTCATCAAGACCATATTCTTTTTTGCTCAGGTTGGTTAACCCAACTCCTGATTCAATAATGACTTTGGCTATTTCGGCTGTTGCATCCAGAGAACATTCGATATGAAACCTGCCGTCTTTTAAATTTACCGACACAATACCTCCAATGGTTGAAAGCCTTTCTTTCAGCTTTTCAAGTTTAGTTCCATCATCTTTCGTCTCAGACGGGCTAACGCCGGCATCAACGCTGTAAGGGCTGTCTCCAAAAAGCTTTTGCGACAGTGAATGGATGTCCCCTTCGGCAATTAACTTCCCATTTATAAATAGTCCCACCCGGTCGCAAACCTGTTGCACCTGGTGCAAATTATGGGAAGAAAACAACACGGTGAGGCCTTCTTCTTTACTGAGTTGAATTATCAACTGCAGAAACTCTCTGATTCCTTTCGGGTCGATCCCCAGTGTCGGCTCATCCAGCACAATCACTTCCGGATTTTTTATCAACACATCTGCCAGTCCCAGCCGTTGTCTCATCCCACGGGAATAGGTCCCTGCTTTTTTCTCCATCGCATCCGTCAGGCCGACACGGTGTAATAATTCTGTGGCTTTCGTCCTGGCTTCTTTGGCAGTCATGCTGTTCAACCGGGCAGTGTAGATTAAGTTGTCGAGGCCCGTTCGGTCTCCGTAAAATCCTACATCTTCCGGTAGATAGCCAACCCTTCTCTTTACTTCGATGGGGTTTTTGGTAGAATCTATTCCGCAGATCCGTACGGATCCGGAGGTCGGATCCGTCATCCCCAGCATCATGAGGATGGTGGTGGACTTCCCGGCGCCATTTGGGCCCAGAAGACCAAACACTTCCCCTTTGCGGATCGAAAGGCTCAGATGATCAACCGCTGTAAACGATCCATAATTTTTTGTCAGATCGATCAGGTCGATAATGGTACCTTCCACAATTTACCTCCTTCCGTATTTGCGGAACAAATAATATACAAGTCCGAGTGCAAAGAGAATGATCAGCACGCCAATCCAACCCCAAAGCAAAGGCGTTTTCACGGAAACCCTAAATGAAACACTTGAGGCCACTGCTGGCGTTTTTACGGTCACTTTCGTCATATAATCTCCTGCGATTGCTTTCTTGTCGGATTTTAAGGTGACGAACATGCGGGCAAATTGTCCCGGCTGGATTTCACTGATGGAAGTTGGATCAAAGGTAACTTTCCAATTAGCAGGGGCCTGATACGACGGCACCGCATTGAAAAGCGTTGCCGAGCCTGTATTTCTTACGATAAGCTCCAGACGCTTCTGGTTTCCGGCCGTTACATCCGTACTGACTAATCCGGTAGGTGTGCTTAACACCATGTCGTAAGTCCCCGTTACTACCACTTCCAGCATAAGATCTGCTGATGTGTTGTTGGTGACGGCACTCACAGGGATCTTATAGGTTCCAGCTTTTACCCCATTAGGTGGCGCCACCCTGACGGTGATCGGAGCCTGTTTGTTTGGATTAACGGAAACTGATGTTACATCCTTGTAATGAGACAGAAACGTTACATTCCATCCCATCGGAGCATTTGATCGTAAAGAATACAATTGCTGATCTGCAGTAAGATTATCCAGTACGGCATTGAAAGAGAAGGTGGAGTTTGTATGGCCTTCCATATTGTCTTGTTTGGAAGTGAAGGTTGTTTTATAGGTTCCCCGCTTTGAGACAATTACAGTTAGGGGTAAATATGCCGAGCCGGCTAAAACTTTAAAGTGATAGGTTCCTTTATTGATTTTCAAAGGGACCGTTACATTCAGGTTTACGATAACCTTTTTTTTGGGCAACACCGCCACTTGCCTGATATCCCATCCCCCAGATTTCAGATCGTGGGTCCATCTCCAAGGCATGCCTGAAACGGAAATACCCAAATTCTGGACCTCACTGCTGTTGTTGATAACGGTAAGGATATAGTTAATGGACTTTCCGGGCGGAACTGAAATCGTGGTATAGGGGGTGTACAGAATCACATTGTTGGAAGCAAATGCAGCTGAGCTGATTAACATGATTCCCAAGAGCAAAGCAAAAGTCATGCTGATGCTTTTTGGTCGAATTGACGTATAAAAATCTTTCATGATATTTTGATGTTAAGGACGGATGGCAAATTTATAGGTTGGATTAAAAATAAAAAACCCGCTTTTGCCCTGTTTTATGGGTATTCTCGTATCAATTAAACAATATATGATTGATAATGAGTGGTTTTGTTCTTGTATGTTAAAACATCTTAAGAACGTTAAAAAATATTAAACAGAAGGAAAGAATACAGCGTTAACTACAAAATTATTTATTTTTATATTCCTGATAAACAGGAATATATGGCTTGATTTGTTTGCTGCTTACGGATAAAAAAAGCCCCGTAAAACCAGTGTCTTACGGGGCGTCAGATGATTACTTTTTAGTGTTTATCGTTTATTATAAATCTTACCCAGCAACAAAAACCGCTTATCATTTTCTGCTTTCACGGCCTTTGACCCCTGCTTTATTACCATAATTGATGGATGAGAATCCTCAGGTGCGGCTGCCGGCCACTCAGGAAGATCTTTTCCGTTAGGATCACCCGTTTTTATAAAGTTGGCAAAATAAGTTTCCATTGTGTCCGATACAGCATAATCCTTTTTCTTCCATGCATACCAGGGAGAAAGATATAGATTGCCCAGGCAATATTCAATTTCCTGAGAATGAGCAGCGCCGATGGGTTTTGGCATGGCTGGTGCGTTTTTGTCTTTTTTCATGACGCCGCCGGCAAGTCCGGGTGTAAGGTTTGCATCGGCCAACGGAGGCCGGGCATTATCGAACAGATAACGGTAAACAGGTTTCGGGCTGTTTTTTCTCTGCAAGTCGAACCATTTCCAGGTGCTATAAACGATAAATCCGTCCGAAGCCAGGTCGGTGGCGGATCTTTCCACCTGTTCTTTGGTCTGGTGCGGGTAGGCTTTAAGTATTTCCTTATAGTTGTGCGGGAAGGAGGCCTTTACTCTTTCGATGAAATTCTTTTTGGTATAGGGTTTCCCGGCCATAAATGCCAGCCCGGTCATTTCTGCCGAATTCCAACCCACCAGTAAAGGGATCTGGGCCTGTTCTTTTGCATTATAGATCTCAGGCAATGATTTGGGAAGGAAATACCCATCAATGCAAATGGGGAATCCGAACCTTCTGGATTTGGTATAGAGTTCCAGCAACTTTTTAGCGCTCAACGCACGCAATTCCTTGATCGTAGGATAACCAATCTGTTTTGCAAAATCGGCTCCGATTTTTTCAGCCTGTGCAAGAGGTACCGGTGCCAGGGTAGGGTTGATACCGGCACCGCTTTCTCCGATGGCGCCGGCGATCATATTTTTAGACAACGGCGATGCCATTTGTTCGCTCACGGAAATCGAACCGGCTGATTCTCCGCCGATGGTGATCTTGTTGGGATCTCCGCCAAAAGCAGCAATATTTTGGTGTACCCATTCCAATGCTGCATTTTGATCGAGAAGGCCATAGTTTCCAGAGGCTTTATAGGGCGATTCAGCGCTGAGTTCGGGATCGGCGAAAAAGCCGAAAATATTGAGACGGTAATTTGCCGTGATGACCACAATGCCTTTTTGCGCCAGGCTGGCACCATCATATCGCGGTTCATCACTGGCGCCTGCAACGAAGCCGCCCCCGTAAAAGTACAGCAATACGGGAAGCCCTTGTGTCCCTTTTTTTTCCGGAGCCCATACATTCAGATATAAACAGTTTTCACTCATGGAATCTGAGCGGAAGTGCATATCGCCAAACACATTGGTCTGCATCGGACGGGGCCCGAACTTCTTCGTCATCAAAACACCTTTCCAGTTGTCAAGGGGTTGTGGCGCTTTCCATCGGAGATTGCCCACGGGCGGTTTGGCAAAAGGGATACCGAAATATTCCTGCAATCCGGTTGCAGTGTCGTTAATACCCTCTATGGTGCCGTTGGCAACCTTTACCTGAGGAGCAAGGTTTTGTTTTTTCTGGGTTGTGCATGAGTAGACTATGAAGCAGAAGCCCAAAGCCAAAATTGTAAATTTTTTCATGATTTTAATGTAATTATTATTGATTTCTGTTTGAAAGTTGCCATTCTGAAATATGAAAAATAACTTCCCTGCCAGTAAAACCTGATTCGGTAGGTGTCTTTTATACAATAAGTAACAAATATAGAATTTTTTAGCATATAAGAAGAGATTCGTCAGGTGATTTTTGCAGATATTCAAGAGAATTCAATCCCAGTAAAGGTTACATCATTTTTATGATGTTCTCATAAAATGAAAAGGGGAGCCTTTCTGGCTCCCCTTTTCAGGTTTAATATAAACCGCGGTTTATTTGTTTTTGCTGGTTTCCCGTAACATTTCCTTTACGGCAGCTTCCAGCTGCGGATCCTGACCCTTCAAAACCTTGTTGTAAGGATTGTCGACCATGATATCCGGCTCCAGCTGATGATTTTCGGTATAGTGGTGTTCACCCACTCCTTCAGAAGCTATCATCGGGATCCCGAAGATGAGCGTAGGATCGATCTGGCGCTCCCACCATACGGCAGTGCCGGTTCCCGGTACGGGCATTCCAATCAGTTTGCCAACTTTCAATTCTTTGTAAATATATGGGAACATGAAAGCATCGGAGTAATTACTTTGACTGATCAAAACACAGCTGGGTTTGTCCCATTTGTCCATGGATTCGCCGTCAGGCAATAGATGGCCTTGCGGTGCAAATCGCATGTAAAGCTTTCCGCTCAGGAAAGTCACCAGATGGTCATGTAGCCAACCACCGCCGTTGAAGCGGGTGTCGACGATCAGCGCTTTTTTGTTGAAGTTCTTCCCCAGCACTTTACCAAAGACCGTACGGTAGCTGCTTTCGTTCATGGCTTCGACGTGGACATATCCCACCTGTCCGTGTGACAGGCTGTCTGTCATCTGTTGTTCGATGTGAACCCAGCGGTCGTACATCAGCCCCTGTTCTTCTCTTGAAGAGATGGGCTTGATCACTTCATCCCAGGATTTCTTTGTATTCGGATCGTAGAATGACAATCTTGTAAAGCTGCCTGCTTTGTGATTCAGCAGCTTTGCCCAGTCGAAATCATTGTTGATCTGAACACCGTCGATCTTTTCGAGAATGTCGCCCTGTTTTACTTTGGTTTGTGCATTATCCATCGGTCCACCGGTAATAATGGCTTCCACAACGAGCCCGTTGCCGCCTTTCATTTCGTTGTACAGCATGCCCAGTGAAGCAGTGCGGTCCGGATTTTTCGGATTGGGATAGTAACGTCCGCCTGTGTGAGACACATCCAGTTCGCCTAACATTTCGCTCAACAGATCCGAGAAATCGTAATTGTTGTTGATATAAGGCAGGAACTGTTGGTAGAAGTCATGGTAATATTTCCAGTTAACGCCCTGCAAATTGGGATCGAAGAGTTTTTTTCTGACCTGTTCCCAGGCGTGGTTGAAAATGTAAGCACGTTCGCCGGCGGGATCCCAATCAAAATTGGCATTAATAGCAAGGGGTTTTGCTCTTCCGTTGGAAAGCGCCACCTTGCTGATTCTTCCTCCGGCCAGCACGAAGATATTCTTCCCGGCTTTATCCATTTCAAGACTTCCGCCGCTGCGGGAATTCAGATGAGCCAACACTTTTGTTTCATGAGTACGGGGTTCTGTTTCCCACAAATTAAATCCTCCTTCATATTTGGCAAGATAATAGAGCTTTTCACCATCTTTAGAAAGAACAAAATCGCTTAGGATAGATGAATTGATGGTTAGCCTTTTTGTACGACTGTCAAGATTCTTGAGGTTCAGTGTTACAGGTTCTTTCTTTTCGTGTTTGGCTTTGGTAGTGTCTTTCTTTTGCTCTTCTTTCATCAGATCATAATCTTCTTTGCTCAGATTATAGTTGTCGAATGCTTTTTGGTTGAAGAACATGGCATAAACATCACCCTGGGCGCCGCGGCTGAGGTTTTTCATCCCTTCACGGTCAGAAACCCAGACCATCATTTTGCCACCCATACCCCATTTGGGTCTGTAGTCATCAAATCCGCTTAGCGTGAGGTCTTTGCGCTCCCCGCTTCCGTCGGCTTTTACAAGGTCAATATCCGAACGGGCAAAAGATGTTCCTTCATTTGACTGAGCCAGCAGCCATTTGCTATCCGGAGCCCATGTGAAATACTGGTCGCCGTCAGCGTAGGAAAAATTCACCCCTGCAGGAATTACCGTAACGGACTTATGAGTCTTTGTATCGTAAACCTTGAGTATGTTGCGATTTTCCAGGTAGGCTATTTTCTTACCATCAGGAGAATAGAGCGGTTGAAAATCATCCTGATTGTTTTCAACGACAGGGGAGTTATCAACGATTGTGGAGGCAAAGAAATAAGGCTCTTGATCATTGGCAATGTGTAGCTTGTCAATATTCCAGGTGCCGTTTTTCTCAACGGAATAAACAATAGAACGTCCGTCAGGACTAAAGTCGATCATTCTTTCCTGATATGGTGTATTGGTTAGTCTTTTCGTGGTGTGACCATCAGCAGAAGTTGCATAAATGTCGCCACGGTAAACAAAAGCCACTTCTTTTCCGTTGGGTGACAGTGCCATTTCGCTGATTTGCCTGTTCGATACAGAGATCGTCTTATTGGATTGCTCGGCAAAATCGGCCTGAATCGTGATCGGCACTTGTTTGGCTTCCTGGCCCGGAACCATCGTAAGGATGACCCCATCATGTGTAAAGCATAAGGTGTTAGCATCTACGGAGTAAGTAAGTCCCCGGATGGGATTTCTTTTGTATTGTGTCAGTTGTTTTGGCTGAGCGGGATCCGACAGGTTGGCCTCAAATACATTCAAGTCGTTGTCGTTCATTTCGCTCAGATAGTAATAATTGTCGCCTTTGCCCCAAACAGGTTCCATATCGTTTCCCTTGTATGTGGTAAGCTTGGTATATTTATTTGTTTTAAAATCGTAAGTCCAAATATCACGCGTTACGGAAGCCATTTCGTGTTTCCTTTGTTCACTTTCATAACCTTTCCGGTCCATGAAAATGATCTTGCTTCCGTTGTGATTATATCTTGCGTATTCTGTTCCTGCTGAGTTGATCATGATGGAACGCCCGCCGTTTACAGGTACCTTATATAATTTCATGAACAACCCCGGGATCGGGAATCGCACGGAAGTGTAAATATCGCTCCTCGCCGTTCCGAAGATGATGTCTTTATCGTTAACAGAGAAATCAGACGGGATGTCTGCTGCTGAATTAAAGGTAAGTCTGGTAGCGGGGCCCCCGCCTGATGACATGACATATACGTCAAAGTTGCCATGACGGTCGGAAGCGAAAGCAATGTATTTGCCATTGTGGCTCCATACCGGATAACTTTCGTAATCCGAAGTCATTGTCAGAGGAATAGCGGTTCCTCCCGTTGCCGGGACTTTAAAGATGTCGCCCTTATATTCGAAGGCAATCCACTGCCCATCGGGTGATATGGCAGGATGCCTGAGCCATTTGGGATGCAGGTCGTTTTGACCGAACACCATCATGGGCACCAAAAGAAGTAAGAAAAGTACTAAACGCTTCATAAAAGTATAGATTAAATTAATAAAAGATAATTAAACTGCTGTATGTCCATTCCAGTATCCCGGATGAATTTTTTAAAACACTGGTTTGATCTCCCAAATATAGAAAATATTTGGAGCTTTAGCGTTTGTTGATCTGAATGTTGTGTTAAATTTTTCTTTATCGTTAACCCTCTATGAAAATGTTTTTCTTTCTTCTGTCCTGATTTTACTGAAAGACACTGCCGGATGCGGTCCGGATATGTTCATGGGATTGGGAAATTAAAAATCTTTTAATTCAGCAGATTACAGATATGAAGTGTGATTATTCCCACTCCGGAATGTTTTCGGGATCGGAGAAATCTGTGTTGTGATAACCGATGTAAAATCTTAGATTGACAAGGGCTTTTGATTTTTTAGTTTTTCGACTAACCTGCTGATTTTCTCGACAAACGGCCCCTTGGCTTCTCGTGTATTGGAACAATGCCGGGAAATCAATATCTGGCTCTGTTTTAAATCAGATCAGGATTCAGGAATATGAATGAATAAATTTTCTCTCGGTCGGCAGCGGTTGAAAAAAAAGGGACTCAACGGGTCCCCTTATTATGCTTCTATAGAAGTTCTTTTGCTTTTGTCGTAATCAGTTCCCAGCCCCGATCTACATGCCTCTTTTCCGTTCTGATGCCGGAAATGGCAATTCTCAGAACCAGCTGATTATTCAATTTTGTATGTGAGATAAAGAGTTCTCCGGTGGCATTGACCACATTCATGAGCTTTTCGTTCAGTGTGTCAAGGTCAGGACCGTCATTTATCCCTTCAGGATGAAATCTGAAACAGATCACGCTGAACGGAATCGGTGCTACGATTTCAAAGTTTTTTTCCTTTTCAATTTCCTTCTTTAGTTCCTGGGTCAGGTCCAGATGTTCCTGGATGCGGTTTTGGATGCCTTCCACCCCAAAATAGCGAATGATAAACCAAAGCTTCAGCGAACGAAATCTTCTTCCCAACTGGATCCCGTAATCCATATAATTCTGAACCGATGTACCTTCACCGGTTTTTAGATATTCGGCTACAAGCGAAAACGCCCGCTTTAGGGTTTCAGGTTTTTTTGTGAAAAACACACTTAAGTCGATGGGTGTGAACATCCATTTGTGGGGATTCACCACGATGGAGTCGGCTTTTTCTATTCCTTTAAAGATATACCTCATTTCAGGCAATACGGCAGCAATTCCGCCATAGGCACCGTCCACATGAAGCCAGATATTTTCTTTGATGCAGATGTCTCCGATTTCATCTACCGGGTCGATGCTGGTAGAAGATGTGGTGCCCACCGTTGCTACCACACAAAACGGGAACCATCCTTTTGCTCTGTCATCATCAATGGCTTTTTGAAGTTCGGCAGGAATCATTCGAAATTGGTCGTCCACCGGAATTTTACGGATCCCTTCCATACCGATACCTAACGCCAGCGCACCTTTGTCGATGGAAGAATGCGAATGTTCGGTGCAATACAGCCTTAATCTCGGGACTTCTCCTCTTCCTGCCATGCCTTTCTTTCGGAAGAGAAACTGCGACGCCTGCTCGCGTGCTGCAGCAATGGCATGCATGGAACTCACGGAGGCGGTATCGTAAATAATGCCCCAGAAAGCATCCGGAAACCCAAGCATTTGCCTGAACCAATTCAGTGAAGCTTCTTCGAGTTCAGTGACGGATGGCGATGTTTTCCATAACATGCCGTTTACATTTAGCGCGGCAGAAAACATCTCTGCCAGAATACCGGGTCCGCTGGCCGTGGAGTTGAAGTAAGCCATAAAATTCGGGTGATTCCAGTGGGTGATGCCCGGCATGATGATTTTATTCATATCCTCGATGATCTTATCGAAGCTTTCCCCGTGTTGCGGAGGTTGTATCGGAATTTTGGATTTTACATCACCGGGTTTTATCTGCGAAAGTACCGGATATTTTTCGACATCTTTCAGATAATCGGCAATCCAGTCAACCACCTGATGTCCGTATTTTCTGAACTCTTCTACCGGCATATCGCCTGTTTTATTTTGGCTGTCTTTCATGTTTTTGGGTTTATGGTATTATCTTGATACAGGTTCTACAAAGTTAAAAGAAGATTTTAGAGTGAACGAAAGGGTTTCTCATTAAATTACAGTCTAAAATTAAATTTGTGATTCATCGTAAAATTTAAGGATACGACTATGAAAAGAGTACTTTTCTCAACGATTGTCCTGACCGTCATTTTGTTTTCCTGCAATTTGAACAGTAGGAGAAATACAAAGGAACGAAACAACGGTATTCACATATTTTCAGACTGCTTAGGATAATTTAACATGGCAAAACAGGGGATTTCTTAAATTTGAATTGAATTCTGAATCAACAATCTATGAAGCAACTTTTACTTTTCTTTTTCCTCTTGATACCTTTTGCCATGAAAGCCCAAGGAATCAAAGGGACGATTACGAATAATGAGGGCAAGCCCGTTGCTTATGCCGATATTTATGTGCCGGCGCTGAAAACGGGAACAACTTCCAATATAAAAGGTCAGTTCGAATTGACATTGCCGCAGGGGACCTGGAATGTGCTCTTTCAATACATAGGTTACCAGACTGTTGCAAGGAAATTTACAATTCAAAACGAAACCAAAACGATCCGTGTCACTCTGCAGCTTCAAAATGTCCAATTGGCTGAAGTCAAAGTGCTTGCTTCGGGTGAAGATCCGGCTTATTATGTCATGCGTCATACCATTGCCATGGCTCCTTACTACTGCAATCAGGTGGCTGAATATACTTGCCGTCTTTACCTGAAAGGGACGGGTGTGGTGTATAAAATTCCGCGTTTGTTTAAGAAGAAAATGGAAAAGGAAGGTGTTAAAGAAGATAAGCCTTTTGCCATGGAATCCTTAAACAAGATTCATTTTCAGTTGCCGGATAAGCTGAATCAGCAGGTAATAGCCATGCATTCCACCGGAGATGACCGGAATACCAATCCCATGCAAATGATCACCACCAACCTTTACAATGTGGAGAAATACGGCGTTGCCTCACCGGTGGGTCGGAATGCCATGAAGTTTTACCGGTTTAAAATGGTTGGCGCGTTCAGCGATCAGGGAAAGTTGATCGATAAAATAGAGGTGATCCCCAAGGTAAAAGGGCAGGGGACCTTTTCGGGCATTCTGAATATTGTGGACGGATACTGGAACATCTATTCAGCTGAGCTGAAATTTACCATGCCCATGACGGAGGTCACCATGCGCCAAATCTACGGCCTGGTGGATGCGAACACATGGATGCCTACCAGTCTGAATTTTGAGATGAATGTGAATGCTTTCGGTTTTGGTGTAAAATACAATTATGTAGCTTCCTTTTCGAATTATAAAGTAAAACTGAACAGCAAGCTGGATCATTCTTTTTTGCAGTTGCTTGATAAAAAAGAAAAAGAAGAAGCAGCGATCATGGATTCTCTGTCGCAGCCGGCATCCACTGTGAAAGTGATGAAGACCGAAACTCAGCCTGTCCAGGCCAAGATAGCCAGGCTGATGAAGAAAGAAAATCTTACCAACAGAGAAATGTATAAGCTGGAAAGGTTGATGAGCAAAGAAACAAAGCTGAGTCTTCCACCTGAGCCATTGGAAATTCCGCAACGGGTGCAGGTAAACAGCAAGGCCATCAAAGATGATTCGGCGTACTGGGCCAGACTCCGGCCAGTTCCGTTGACAAAAGATGAGGTGACGGAATTCGATAAAAAAGATTCGATCGTCAGGGCGCACAATACGCCTCATTATCGGGATTCCATCCGGGGGGCGAGACAGAAATTCAAATTCTCGGATGTAATTGCCGGCCGCACATATCGTTATGGCGAAGACAGTACCCGTTTCCATACTAATTTATCAGTGCCCGGGATCATCAATTCGAAAAGCCTGTATTTTAATACGGTGGACGGGTTTACTTATTCGCTGCCGTTTTCATTCAACCGGACCGATACACTGGGTCGTAGGTTTTATGCCAATGCACTGGTGGCCTATGCTTTTTCACGAAAAGTGATGTACGAAACAGCTGCTGCTCATTATAGATATAACGGCGTCAAACAGCGATGGATAGATATTTCCGCCGGTCATAAACTAGAGAATTATAAAGGGGATAAAGGGATCACAACATTTGAGAATGATTTTTATACCACCTTTCTGGAAAACAATTTCCAGAAGTTTTATGATAAGCAATTTGTGCACTTACAATGGGGAACCGAAATTGTGAACGGACTCCAGTTTAAAGCAGGCTTTGAATGGGCCAAAAGATCTCCTGTAAGCAATCATTCAGACTATAAGTTTATTAATGTAAAAAACAGAGAATACACGCCCAATATACCTGAAATAAAAAATATTGAACCTTGGCAATTGGGAAAAAATACAGCTGCTTTGGGGGAGCTGCAGATCACCTATACACCGAGGCAGCATTACAGGATACGGCACCATATCAAATATCCGGCTTATAGTCGATATCCGACGTTTACCCTGGGATATGAAAAAGGGTTTAAGGATTTGCTGGGTAGCCAGGTTGATTATAATTTGCTGAGATTTGGTATGAAACAGCGGCTAAAGATAGGTTTTGATAATTACCTGAATTATTCGCTGGATGCCGGACAGTATTTAAATACACGGAGACTTTATGCGGCAGATTATACATTCTTTAATTCAAATAATCAGGTTGTTAAATTTTCGAATCCGGGTGATCAGTTTACGCTGGCCAACTATTATCAGTTATTCAGCAACAGGCATTTCATGGAAGGATATGTTAATTTTGATTTCGGTAAGTTGCTCCTGAAACGGTTGCCTTTGCTTAATAAGACCCTGATCCGGGAGAGGTTTAGGTTCAGTTATATCACCAGTGAGTCCGTCTCAAATTACATGGAGTTCAGCTATGGATTGAGTAACATCTTTCTTTTATTTGACGCACAGTTTAACATGGGATTTCAGAACTGGAAAAACCGGCGAATGGGATTCAGCATCAGCATAAACCTGCAGTAATTCTCCCTGTGACGATACTAAAGAAATGGTTCCCGTAAAACAAATCGTACAAAAAGAGGGATGCTATGTGAAGAAAATCATATGTCCGGGAATCAAAATTATAATAGCAGACGCTTTGCCGACGCATCAATTTTTGAGGAAATAAGATCCATTAATTCGTACCTCCTATGATAAAGTGCTCGTTTATTGGATTTAATTTCCTTAATGTCCTTGCGGACCGGCATCAGTGGAAGCTCATACCAACCTTCGCTGACAGGCTTGCCTCCGGATTCTTCCCAAAAGACGTCATAATCAAATTGAATTTTATGCAGGGCAGGAATATGGATGAGATGTTTTCCACGATAGGCCTGAATTGAATCTCCTGCTCCGTAAATGGCATTAATTCCCAATGCCCTGGATAGCTCCTGAACGGCAAAAATTACCAATGACTTAGGACGGAGACCCTGCAAAAGTTTCTGGGCGGCTTTTACAGAATACTGATCATCCTTCTCATGACCCTGAATGCAGCCAATTCTGCAAACCCAACGGTCTGCTCCGATCTCCTCCAGGGAAAATGCCACGGCCGTGATGACCCCTCCCAGCGAGTCAGACTCAAAAGTCAAAACCAGTTCCCCTTCTTTCCGGTATCTGTAATCATACCCTAACTTTATGAAGGCCTTTGTGTTGTCGTGAAGTTGAAGATCTGCAATTTCTATACTTTCTTCAGTAATAATCTTAGTAAAGTTTTTGTTCCTCAGGATAAATCTGTACGTATCCAAAATGACTTTTATTCTTTGTTTTTTTTCCCAGCGCATTGAAATATACGGCCTGAAAGGTTTAAAATAAGTTTTTGGCCGATGCCTGGACACTAGAGCATATTCAGGGGATTCCAATTTTCTAAACCACATGAAAGATAATCCGGGGTTAAGCAGTGCATAAAAGAAACTTTTACCCTGTTGTTTTCTGCGATATGAAACCCGTTCTGCGGCAAAAGCGAGTGATGCAATTTCCTGACTTTTGGCAAGGACAGAAAGAAATGGAATATGTCGTGTTATGCGTCCCGATGGAGCGTAAAGTTTTCTCATACAAATCGTTGTTTCTTAGAATTTCTGCCCTGGCTTTTTAGGCTCTTTTTTCTCGCTTCGATGAAATTTGACGAATTCATCGTTTTGTCGCACTTCAAAAAAGCAAGTGGTTGTTCCGGGTATTTCAGATGAACAAAATCCCTGAACATTGCAGTCATAATTTAAACTAAAAATACAACGGCAAAGTTACGGCACAGGCTACTTATTATGAAAAAATATTTCATCATTTTTGCAAATAATTTAAAGGAATCGGGTTTCCGGTTCGAAAATATTTGAGTGTCCCTGTGTTATAGTCTTATATTTGTGAAAAAGATATCTTGAAGAAAATTCTGATCATACAAACTGCCAGTTTAGGAGATGTGGTCTTGACAACTCCCATCATCGAATGTCTCAGCGCGGAATACCCTGATGCCGAAATAGATTTTCTGTTAAAGTATGGATACCAGGATGTTTTTAACCGCCATCCCAAATTACATCACATTTATTTTTGGGATAAAAGGGAAAAGAAATATGCCCGTCTTTGGGAATTGATCATGATTATCAGAGAGAATAAATATGATGCTGTGATTAACGTGCAGCGTTTTGCTTCTACAGGGCTGATGACTGTTCTTTCCGGATCCCGGATCAGGATCGGATTCGACAAGAATCCGTTTTCCTTGTTCTTCACACATCGGGTGAAGCATCGGATTGGAAAAGGAGAGAGCCAGCCACATGAAACAGAGCGAAATCTGCAACTGATCGAAAGCATTAGCCGCTGCCCGGAGGCAAAGATGAAGCTCTATCCTCAACCGCAGGATTATGCCAGGGTTTCGCAGTACAAAACTTCGACTTATATTACCATCGCGCCGGCTTCACTATGGTTTACCAAACAGTTTCCCTCTGAGAAATGGATCGAATTTATATCAAAGCTCGACGATGATGTCAGGGTTTATTTTTTAGGCTCCCCAAAGGAAAAGCAGATTTGTGAGGAGATTATCAGAAAATCTGGACATGAAAACAGCCTGAATCTGGCAGGAGCCTTAAGTTTCCTGGAATCGGCAGCACTGATGCAAGACGCGATGATGAATTATGTGAACGACTCGGCACCCATGCATTTTGCTTCCGCCGTAAATGCCAAAACCTGCGTTATTTACTGCTCTACAGTCCCCGAATTTGGTTTCGGCCCCAGGGCCGAAAATGCTGTGATCGTGCAAACTGAAAAACCACTAAACTGCAAGCCATGCGGTCTTCATGGACACAAAGCCTGCCCTCAAAAACATTTTGATTGTGCCCTTACAATCGATGTAAAGCAGTTGACTGATCTTTTGGATAAGCCAACCGGCTGACTCTTTTTCTCAGTTTTTGGTATAAAACGGCAAGACCAGATAATTGTACAGGTAGCATCCTACACAGAAGTTAAAAACGCATTCGAGCGTTGACAATGTGGCGACCATGATGGTAATCACATAGGTGATTTCAATCCCACCCAGCAGGTTAATGATCAACGCCGACAAAAACATGACGCCCCCTAACCGGGCAGCAAATATTTTAGGGGCCTTATCGATGGGTTTCGACTTTAAATGGAGAAGCCGGCTTAGATTTCTTGCCGTATAATTCAGCAGACTATATTTCGGTTTATTGTATCCCCGAACGAGAAAATCGATCGTTAAAAATGCCAGTAAGAAAGGCGTAGGGTAATACAGGTAAATCCCAATCAACGCAATGTTGAGAAACGCCGTTACTCTTGGCAAATGTTCCGGTACTTTTTCGTTCGAAACGGGGCAAACTACATTTTTAAACATAATTTTAAATTTTAAGAAAGATCAAACAAAAACACCCTTCCGGTTTGGAAGGGCGTTTATAGATCAACTTCAGTCAAGTATTCAGTTTTATTTCCCCTTCCATATGATACAGCCAGGCATATAACACCACTTGTTATGGCTGCAGTTCTTCTTATTTTGAAAGGATTTTTTCATGCTTTTAAATATGTAGCAAATATATATGTATTTTTTAATTTAGACAGAGTCAAAATAATAATTTATAGAATTTTCATTTTTTTTAGATCTTTAGCTGATTCATTTCTTATCCTTTTTCCCATATTTGTCCCAAAATAAAGCGCATGTTTAGCTATTCCTATCTTTTTTCATTTACACAGAAAGTTTTCGAAACCATCGGTCTGAGTGCAGAAGAAGCCCGGCAGGCTGCAGATATATTGATGCAGGCCGAGTTACGCAATATTTCAACCCATGGTTTGGTGCGTTTACCGGAATATATTCGACTCTGGGAAAATAAACGGATCACCACAACTCCGGAATACAAGATCGTGCATGAAAGTCCTTCCACCGCTTTGGTGGATGGGGGTAAAGGTTTAGGGCTGGTTACAGCTCCCAAAGCCATGAAACTGGCTATCGAAAAGGCACAAATAGCTGGCACAGGCTGGGTTTCGGTACGGAATTCCTATCATTTCGGTATCGCCGGATATTATGCCATGAAAGCACTGGAACACGATATGATCGGTATTTGCATGACCAATGCCAACCCGTTGGTGGCACCCACGTTTGCCATGCAGGGCATGCTGGGAACCAATCCCATTGCAGTGGCTATCCCGGCAGGAGAGGAGCCCCCGTTTGTTGCCGATTTTGCCACTTCACCGATTTCCAGAGGAAAAGTAGATGTGTATGAAGATCACGGAGAACCGGTTCCGGAAGGGCTGTTGCAGGATAAAGATGGAATGCCGACAATAGATTCATCTATCTTAAGAAAAGGAGGTGCATTGAGAACCCTGGGCGGCGACACGATCCATGGCGGGCATAAGGGATTTTGCCTCACCGCCATTGTTGACATTTTATCGGCTGTGTTGCCGGGAGCCAATTTTGGTCCGACGGTGGTTCCCACGCTTTCTTACGTAAAGGATAAATCAGGGGCACAGGACAACGGAATCGGACATTTTTTTGGCGCCATGCGTATTGATGCTTTCCAGACAGCAGAGGAGTTTAAAAAGGGAATGGATCACTGGATCAGAACCTTTAGGAACGCACCGGCAGCTGAAGGGGAGGATCACATCATCATTCCCGGTGACCCGGAACGGGAATCGGAAGCTGATAAAATGGCAAATGGAATCGCATTAAGCCGCAAATCATTTGAAGGCCTGGTAAAAGTCGCTGACAAGCTGGGCGTTGATTTTGATGCCGCAGGATTTTCAGAAGAGTGATTTCATCATTTTTTGTCATCCTGAACGAAGTGAAGGATCTATATTAGAACGAGACCCTTCGCGTTGCTCAGTGTGACAAAAAAAAACCGTCCCAAAATCTGAGACGGTTTTAATATCTGTGCCTTTCGATAATTATCCCAAATACGATTTCAGGATTTTACTTCTTGATGTCTGTTTCAATCTGCGGATGGCTTTTTCTTTGATCTGGCGCACGCGCTCACGGGTCAGGTCAAATTTTTCACCGATTTCTTCCAGCGTCATGGGATGACCGCCGTTCAGTCCGAAATAAAGACGGATCACATCGGCTTCACGCTGGGTGAGCGTTGAAATCGCACGGTTGATTTCTTTTCTGAGTGATTCGTAAATCAATCCGGTTTCCGGAGTCACCGACTCTTCGCTCTTCAGCACATCGTACATGTTGTTGTCTTCGTCCTGGATCAAAGGAGCATCCATGGAAACATGACGTCCGGCGTTTCTTTTGGATTCCTTGACTTCATTTTCAGACATCTCAACGACACCGGCAATTTCCTTGTAATCCGGTTCGCGTTCCAACTCCTGCTCCAACATGGCCGAAGCTTTGTTGATTTTGTTAATGGATCCGATCTTATTCAAAGGAAGCCTTACGATACGGGATTGTTCGGCCAAAGCCTGCAAAATCGACTGGCGAATCCACCAAACAGCGTAAGAAATAAACTTAAATCCCCGGGTTTCATCAAACCGCTGGGCCGCTTTAATAAGCCCAAGGTTTCCTTCGTTGATCAGGTCAGGAAGGCTGAGCCCTTGATTCTGATACTGTTTCGATACAGAAACAACAAAACGTAAGTTGGCTTTTGTCAGTTCTTCGAGTGCTTTTTTATCCCCTTGCTTGATACGCCTCGCCAGCTCTACTTCCTGCTCGGCGGTAATCAAATCCACCTTTCCAATTTCCTGAAGGTATTTGTCTAAGGACGCGGTTTCCCGGTTGGTTACCTGTTTGGTAATTTTAAGTTGCCTCATATGTAGTTATTGCGATTTTGGTTATAACGGTTAATACTTACGATCATTCTGAAAAAAGGTTTCGTTTCCTGAATTATTTTCTTTCAGGTCTTTCAAGTAGTACTTTACGGGAAAGTTTCATCTTACCGTTGCGTTCATCAACTCCAATGAGCTTCACTCTTACCTTATCTCCTTCATGCAGAACTTCTTCCACCTTTTCAAGGCGTTTCCATTCGATCTCGGAAATATGAAGCAGCGCTTCTTTTCCGGGAAGGATCTCAACAAAAGCACCAAAAGGAACAATACTTTTTACAGTACCATCATAAATTTCGCCGACTTCCGGGACGGCAACAATACCCCGGATTTTTGCTTTAGCGGCTTCGATGGAAGCTTTGTCAGGAGATACAATATCAATAATTCCAAATTCGCCTTTCTCTTCGATCACAATCGTGGTATTGGTTTCACGCTGCATTTCCTGGATGATCTTTCCACCAGGTCCGATCACGGCACCGATGAATTCCTTCGGAATGGTCATGCGTTCGATTCTCGGAACATGTTCTTTATAATCGGCACGGGGTTCGGTAATGGTCTTGGCCATTTCACCTAAGATATGCAATCTTCCCTGACGAGCCTGTTCCAGAGCTTCTTCCAACACTTGATACGAAAGTCCGTCTACTTTAATGTCCATCTGGCAGGCAGTAATCCCGTCTTTGGTACCGGTAACCTTGAAGTCCATATCGCCCAGATGGTCCTCGTCCCCTAAAATATCGGACAATACGGCGTATTTTCCGGCTTTGGTATCGGTGATCAATCCCATGGCGATACCGGCGACAGGTTTTCTGATTTTTATACCTGCATCCATCAATGCCAGCGTTCCGCCACAAACTGTGGCCATGGAGGAAGACCCGTTTGATTCCAGGATGTCGGAAACCACGCGGACGGTGTAAGGATTTGCTTCTCCTGTGGGGAGAACTTCTTTCAATGCTCTCATCGCCAGATTTCCGTGCCCGATCTCACGACGGCCCGGGCTTCCGAAACGTCTTACTTCTCCGGTAGAAAATCCCGGGAAGTTATAATGTAAAATGAATTTGCTGCTTCCTTCAATGACGGCACCATCAATCGTCTGCTCATCCATTTTACTCCCAAGTGTAACCGTTACCAGTGCTTGTGTTTCACCACGAGTGAAAACAGCTGAACCATGGGCGGCAGGCAAAATATCAACTTCTGACCAGATGGGACGAACCTGATCTAATTTTCTGCCATCCAGGCGTACTCTTTCATCTAAGATGGCATTACGAACGGCGTCTTTTTCCACATCATGGTAATAACGCTTGGCCATACTTCCGATCTCTTCGCGTTCTTCTTCGCTATAACTTTCAAGAAATTCTTCCAGAACGGCTTTAAAAGCGTCGGAACGGGCATGCTTGTCAGCATTGCCCTGCAAAGCGATATCGTAACATTTCTGGTAGGTAGCCTCTTTTATTTTTTCGCGAAGTTCCTCGTCGTTGTTTTCGTGGCAGTACTCGCGTTTGGCCTTGGCATCTTTGATCATGGCAGCCAACTCTTTCTGAGCCTGGCATTGTAATTTAATGGCTTCATGGGCTTTCTTCAATGCCTCAAGCATCACGGTTTCCGAAACTTCTTTCATTTCGCCCTCAACCATATTGATATTGTCCTCGCTGGCAGCGACCATTAATTCCAGGTCGGCTTCTTCCAATTCTTTCAATCCCGGGTTAATGACAAATTCACCATTGATTCTGGCAACCCTGACTTCTGAAATAGGTCCATGAAATGGGATGTCCGAAACTGTAAGCGCAGCAGAAGCAGCCAACGCAGCCAGTGCATCGGGAGAGTCATTTTCTCCGGCAGAGAACAATTGGATAATGACCTGCGTTTCTGCGTGATAATCATCGGGGAATAAAGGTCTCAGTGCGCGGTCAACAAGCCGGGAAATTAAAATTTCGTACTCTGAAGGACGGCCTTCGCGTTTAAAGAAACCACCCGGAAATTTTCCGGTGGAAGCATATTTTTCTTTGTAGTCAACAGATAATGGCAGGAAGTCTACATCTTCCCTTACTTCTTGGGCGGCAACCACCGTGGCTAATATCAGGGTGTCCCCCATTTTTACAACCACTGATCCGTCTGACTGTTTGGCCAGTTTACCAGTTTCCAGGGTGATGGACCTTCCATCGCCCATCTGAAATGTTTTTGTAATCGCTTGTACGGACATATGTCTATTTATTATTATTAGTTAAATAAAAGCTGATGTAAAATCCTGATAATAAGATAGGTGAGTTAAATGTCTGTTCTTATTGATCTGATTTCAATGTACGGAATATTTTAGTTTAGCATCAACTTTCAAAAAACACAAAAAAAGGCAATCGGGAAAATTGCCTTTTTCTGCGCTGTGATATATTTTTTATTTTCTAAGATTGAGTTGCTTGATGATAGCACGGTATCTCGAAATATCTTTTTCTTTCAGATAATCAAGCAACCTTCTGCGTTTTCCAACCAGACGGACCAATGAACGCTGTGTGAAAACATCTTTTTTGTTTTTCTTCAAATGTTCGGTCAGATGGTTGATGCGGAAAGTGAAGAGCGCAATCTGGCCTTCTGCAGATCCTGTATCAAATTCATTCTTTCCATACTGTCCTAAAATCTCTTTTTTCTTTTCAACAGATAGATACATAGTGTTTTTTTTCTAATTTTCGGGCTGCAAAAATAGCAACATTATTTGAACTGAACAATTTTTTTTTATAATTTTCAATCTTTGTTGAAAGTTTCTTTATCCCGATGAAATTTAATCTGTTAGGATAGGTCCTGGATTTTGTAAAATAAGCCCCGGTTTTCTCTGGTAGATTTGACTTTCTCTTCATTTTCCAAAACATCCAGATATTTGTTAATCTCATGAATGTGCAGCCCCAGAATTTTATGCAGATCCTCCAGCGTGCAGGGGCGGCGTTTGATGGTCTCCAGGATGGTGGATTCCACGTCGGCACGATAGGAAACGATCTTTTTTCGATTCGGCGCAGCTGCAATGATTTTCACGTTGTCGAGATCCCAGAAATCGACAATTTCCTGTAATTCTTTGCGGGTCGCAGCCCGGATGTTTTCAACGGTGCCGGGCCTGTCGAGCGTGTTCAGCTGGATTTCATCAGGATTGATTTTCAGGAAGGCTTCTTTCAGCGCTTCCAGATTTTCCAAGCCGTCATTCAATCCCGGAAGGATAAGCACTTCAAGCCAGATCTTGCCTGTGAATTCCTTTCGGAAATCCACAATGCCCTGAATGTATTCCTCAATATTTAATTCATGAACAGGCCGGTTGATCTTGATGAATGATGTTTTTTCTGCAGCATCCAGCGAAGGTAGCACCACATCGGCTGCCAGTAGTTCTTTTCGTACCTCCGGATTATAAAATAAGGTGGCATTGGTGAGTACGGCGACCGGAATACTGGCATTTTTACTTTTTATGAACCTTAGTACATCGCCGATCCTGACGTTCAACGTCGGTTCTCCGGAACCAGAAAAAGTAAAATAATCCGGGGTCGGGTTGTGGGCCAGATAATGTTCTATTTCTCTCGTTACCGTTTCATAAGAAACGTATTCTTTTCTTTCAAGCGTGAGTTCGGTGGTACGTCCGCATTCGCAATAAACACAATTCAGAGAGCATACTTTGTGCGGAACCAGATCGACACCTAGCGACATTCCCAAACGACGCGACGGCACAGGCCCGAAAAGATGTTGATACATATTTGGTTTTTTACAAAATAACCGAAGGCCGGATTAATCCTGGTTTTCTTCCCCAGGAACTCTCAGTTCGAAAATATTACCGGCATTGTCTTTGATGAAAAGCATATCATTGGGCTCTCTTTTTAACCGTATGACAGGATAACCATAAGCCTTGGCTTTTTCGGCCACATGTTCCCTGTCATTTACTTCCAGACAGACATGTTGAAAGCCCGTAGGACGTCCTTCCCCCGTTAAAAATAATTCCAGTACCAGATCGGCATTGCGTACGGTAAAAACTTTGCCTTCACTTTCGCGCTGAAAAACCTCACGTGACATCACATTGGTGATTTCATATTTGCGGTTAGGCCAGAATTTTAAAATGCTGGTGTAAAAATGGTCCACTTCCGCCTCAGCAGAAATATTCAAACCTATGTGGTGTAATTTCATAATTCTGAATTGTTTTGGATTATTTGGGTAGCATTAATTTTGATTTTGCAAACATAATCATTAAACAGTAGATTTCCTGCCTTTCACGATGGCTTTTTTGGCGATAATTAGTAATAAAACCGATTTCGTATTAAAAAAGATTAATCTCACTTGAAAACGTTTGCATAAAGCATCCTGGTTTTTCCAGTCGGAGTTTGTTTATCATCAGAGCGTTAAAAAAGGCATAAAAATCCAGTCGCATGAAAAAATGTATATATTTGTCCCCGATATGAAGCAGAAAAACACATCCCTCTTAATGCATACACAGCGACCTGTTGTGTTTGGTGTTGCTCTTGCTTTCGAATTAAGGTTTAGGCCCCCCTTCGGGGTTTAATTATTTCTGCGGGGTTCCGTGCCCTGCTTTTCCAGGTAAATTTTATTAATTCACACAGTTTCTAATCTCTTAGAAATTTTTAGCTATGCAAGTAGTAATATCTGTGGCTGATCACAGCCACGAAAAATATGCAGTTACAATTTGTAACATGATTGAGGAAGCCGCTCAGTTAAGGGGAACCGGAATCTCAAAAAGAAAACCCGAATACATCCAGGCTAAAATCAACGAGGGTAAATCCGTTATTGCCCTGGAAGGAGAAAAAGTAGTCGGATTTTGCTACATCGAAAGCTGGGACAATGCAAAATTTGT
>CAYWBO010000029.1:28915-30706 GCA_964456625.1 uncultured Lentimicrobiaceae bacterium
TATCCGCTGTCCGTCAGTGCGGAGCGTATCTATCAGGCCATTGCTTTGGCAGAATATGCGCAGTCCGTCGGGGCCAAATATATTGCGCACGGAAGTACGGGGGCGGGCAATGATCAGATTCGTTTTGATCTGATATTCAAACTCACAGCTCCTGAGCTGGAGATCCTCACGCCGGTGCGCGATCAGAAACTTTCCAGACAACAGGAAATCGATTACCTGACTGCTGCCGGGATGGAACTGGACTGGACAAAAGCCAAATACTCTTTGAACAAAGGGTTGTGGGGTACCAGCATCGGTGGTGCCGAAACACTAAATTCTTATGACCCGTTACCGGAAACAGCTTATCCCAGCCAGCTCAGGGAGACCAATTCCCAGGTGATCGAGATCGAATTTGAAAAAGGAGAGATCTGCGGATGGAACGGAAGGAAAACGGAACCGGTAAAAGCCATTCAGGAAATTGAATCGATTGCTGCAAAATACGCCATCGGACGCGATATGCATACCGGGGATACCATCATCGGCATCAAAGGCCGGATCGGTTTTGAAGCTGCTGCTGCCGGCATCATCATCAAAGCGCATCACACGCTCGAAAAACATACGCTGACCAAATGGCAGCTTTACTGGAAGGAGCAGCTGGCCAATTGGTACGGGATGTTCATTCACGAAGCTCAGTATTTTGAACCGGTGATGCGGAACATTGAGGGTTTTTTGCAGGACACGCAACAAAATGTTTCAGGCAAAGTAAGCGTGGCGTTGCATCCGTATCGTTTCGAAGTTCGGGGGATCAAATCGGAACACGATCTGATGGCTTCGGGATTCGGCGATTATGGCGAGATCAACAAGGCCTGGACAGGAGAAGACATTAAGGGCTTTACCAAAATTCTGTCCAACCCGATCAATATTTATCAAAGTGTAAACGGTAAAAAATGATACAAGCAGGAATTGTAGGCGGAACAGGCTATGTGGCCGGTGAACTGATCCGGATTCTGATCCATCACCAGGAGGTAAACATCGATTTTGTATACAGCCATTCACAGGCCGGGAAAAAAGTCATGGACGTGCATCAGGATCTTTTTGCAAATCCTGAGTTGCAGTTTACGGACAAGATCAATCCGGAAGCGGATGTGATTTTCCTGTGCCTGGGGCACGGGAATTCGATGAAATTTCTGAACGAACATCAGTTTTCGAAACACACGAAGATCATCGACCTGAGCAACGATTTCAGATTGAAGGAAAGCGCCGTTTTTCAAGGTAAAGGATTTGTCTATGGATTGACGGAAAAGAATAAAGAACAGATACAAAAAGCTCAGTACATTGCCAATCCGGGATGTTTTGCCACGGCCATCCAACTGGCATTATTGCCTCTGGCAGCAGAAAACCTGCTGCAGGATGAAGTGCACATTCACGGGATCACAGGCTCTACAGGCGCCGGAAATGCCATGATGGAAACCACCCATTTCAGCTGGCGGAACAACAACGTTTCGGTCTACAAACCTTTTAAACACCAGCATCTGGGAGAGATCGGAGAAACCCTGGCTTCTTTCGGAAATGAAATCGGCCCTCTGAATTTTATCCCCGTGAGAGGAAATTTCACCCGCGGCATCCTGGTCAGCATATACACAAACTGTGACCTTCCAGAAGAAAAACTGGCGACGCTTTATAAAAGTTTTTATCAGGGGTCGGTCTTTACGGCTGTCAGCGACAAATCCATCCATCTGAAACAGGTGGTCAATACCAATTACGGGTTGCTGCATGTGGAAAAACATGGCAACAAGGTGCTGATCACGTCGG